>JAHEMV010000560.1 GCA_024643455.1 Cytophagales bacterium | reverse complement strand
TAGTGTTTATCAATTAAAAATTAAGAGATGTTTGATATCAAAAATACCGTGCATTTCGAAATGCTTGCCTGTACAAATAACCAGTTTTACCTTTTGATTCAGGGTCATATTACTGATGATATCATGAATATTTGCTTCCTTTTCTGGTTTTAGAACTTAAGAGGAACACTGTCCAAAAGCAATTACCGATAGGATCGTAACCATTGCCTTATAGTTCACTGACCAATTCAACAAATAGTTTTTCAAAATACAAAGTGTATTATATGCGTTCAAAATAGTTTTATACGGATACTAGAGCGCAGCTCTTGCTTCCCTGTCGGGATCATTCTTAACTTCTGAAGTATCATTTAAGATCATCGTCTCGCCATTATCTATAGAATATGCTGGCCATTGAGGAAGTTCTCCACCGTTTGGATCACCAGTCCTCATAAAATTTAAAAGGGCATCCGACATTTTTTCTGATAAAGCTCTGGGGCGTTTTCCTCCTCCGCTGTGTGTAAGCATCAGATCGGTATTGTAGTACCAAAAGGAAATATCCAGGCAATGGAAAGCCCTCATTCGATTATTGAATAATGGAGGCTGCCATCCAAACCAGGCTACATAAACCGGTGCTTTTTGAATAGCCTTGGCGCTGGCAGTTTCAATAACACTTTTGCGATTACTGGAGACCAGGGTCATTATTTCTATCGGTTTGGCTTCCGGGAAGGCCTTCTCATAGGCTTCATAAACCTCTCTTGCTTTTTCACCTAGACCGCCTCGGAACCCTGCTCTTTCTTTTAAGGATTCGATGGCTTTTTCCTTAGTTATGTTTTCCAGCTCAGGCATGGTTCGGCTCATTGACCATTCATGAAAAGTACTGCTGATCAGCATAGGTACATCTGAAGAAAGACCATCGGGATCGGTATAGAATTTTCCTGCTGGAATATTGATCCCATCTGCTACGGGCCCGAAACTGCCGCGGAAGCCCGTAACACCGGATTCGGAAGCATATTTCTGAGAAGCTCTGTTGGCAATATTTATGTATTCTTCCCATGGGATTTCCTGCAGCTTATCGATTTCATTGGGTTTTAATCCGGCTTCTTTGAGGATGTATTCCCCAACTTTTCTCGAATATTCCTGTTCCATAGCCTGGATTGTTGATCCACTTAGCGGAACGGCTTTGTGTATTAATCCTTTTGCTTCTGGCATCGCCATCAGTACACACACTTTTGCTCCACCTCCGGATTGTCCCATAATCGTTACATTATCAGGGTCTCCGCCAAAATTGGCGATATTCTCTTTTACCCATTTCAAAGCGGCTACCATATCCAATGCCCCAACATTGCCTGAACTGGCATATTTCTCACCACCTACGCCTGACAGGTCTGAAAATCCAATCGGCCCCAGACGATGATTAATCGAAACAAAAACAATGTCTCCTTTGCGACTCAGGTTTTCTCCACTATATCCATCCTGCTCAATGCCATTTCCATTGGTATATCCACCGCCGTGTAACCAAACCATCACGGGACGTTTTTTACCATCGGCCAATGCAGGAGTCCAAATATTCAGTTTCAAACAATCCTCGCTGACATCGTCATAATTCCAGTGGTCAACAAAAGATGAATATGCATTGGCATATCGACCTTCCATAAGCTGAGGTGCTGAATTGCCCCACCAAACGGCTGGATACACATCGTCCCATGATTCTGGCTCTCTGGGTGGCATAAACCGATTGGCACCACCCGTATTAGCACCGTATGGAATTCCACGATAATTAAAAATTCCGCGGAGCATAAAGCCTTGTACTTTTCCATATTTTGTGTTGGCAATAGCAATATCATCCCCAATGAATAATTGTTGTTCATCCAATGGATTGCTGGCATCTGCTTTCTCTTTGTTTATTTGAATACAAGAATATCCGACAACTGAGAGAACGATTAAAAGTAAAAATTGTCTTACGTTTTTCATTTCTAAAAAATTATTTAAAAAGTAAAGGAGCTACTTCACTCAAATAAATCCTCCAATTGGTCCAGGTATGGCCCCCGGTACTTTCCCGGTAGATATAATCAAAACCATTATCATCGTAAAATTTACGGAGATTGGTTACGCCTTCGAATAAAAAATCTTCTTTTCCAACTCCTATCCAGTAAAGCTTCACTCCACTATCCTTTAATGCTGCAATCTGTTGTTTATGTTCTTCTTCATTGTAGCCATTATTCCAGCGCGGATCATTCATGATTCCCATACTCATAATACCGATATAGGTGAATTTCCCGGGATTGCTATTTGTAATATTCTGTGTGTGCATCCCGCCCATGGACAGACCTGCTATCGCACGATGATCTTTATCCTTTAGAGCACGGTAATTTTTTTCAATAAATGGAATCACATCATTAATAAGACTTTTTTCAAACCCGCCTCTTACCATTTGTGAGAAGTCTGGCTGTTCGTTGCTGTCAGATGCAGGTTCTTCTCCCGGAGCTGCAGACGACCATGCGTTACCGTTAGTCATTACGACAATCATTGGTTCAGCTTTTCCAGCGGCAATGAGATTATCTAAAATATATGGTTCACGACCCAATGTAGTCCAGGCATCCTCATCACCACCTGCACCATGGAGTAAATAAAATACCGGGTAATCTTTATTGCTTTCAGCATATCCAGGAGGAGTGTAGACATACATTCTGCGCTCTTTGTCAAGAGTTGGTGATGGGTACCAGACTTTTGAAAGTACACCATGCGGTACGTCTTGAGTCTCGTAAAGATTTGCTACTTCTCCAGGGGCAAAAAACATACTCTGGTTATTCACCCCATCTCTCACTATGATTGCGTTGCTGGGATCATTTGTTTTTACTCCGTTTACATAGTAATTGTAGGTGTACATTTCTGATGGCAATGGATCGATCGTAATAACATACAAACCGGTGTCATTTGCCGCCATTTCAACTTTGGTTCCCCAACCCGGCATCCAGTTACCCGATAGTTCTACTTTTTCTGCATCAGGTGCGAATAGTCTGAATGTGATCTTTCCATCTTTCTGGACTTCCGGAGATTTTATAGGATTTCTTCCCCATTGGGCACTTAGTCCCATCGGTGCAAGCATCATAATTGAAAGCATGAGATGCTTGAGGAAGTTGCGAGTTGTTTTCATAAATATTTTCATTTTAAGACTTTAAAAGTTAAGATTCTGCTAAATTCTATTTTATTGTCACAACATGAGACAATAATAATTATTCGTGATGATTATTCCTATATATTGAATTAAAAAAGCGCAGTCAGTTTTGTAGTGATTTTATTTGATGTCGAATGGGATATGTCTCATCCGTAAGGGTAAATACTATGTATATAAGGATCTATGACGATGTTAAACTGGATACGGTAAATGAATTATAAATGATGAACCTTTTCCTTCCGCTGACTCCACTTTTAACTCCCCA
>JAHEMV010000559.1 GCA_024643455.1 Cytophagales bacterium | reverse complement strand
GATACAAAAAACTGTACAGGAAGAAGGTGGTTGTAGGAGGCAGAATGTGACATTAGAGTTTTCGACTTTATGGACGTTTATTTTGTAAAAATTTCCGGGGTGTGTATCAATATAAAAAATGTTCAAATTAAATTGTGTTGCGTCACAAACCGGACGAGTGCTGCTGTGTTCTTCATATTGAACTTGGCAAGAAGACTTTTTCGATGCGTATCAACAGTCGCTGAGCCGATAAAAAGCTTTTCACCAATTTCTGAATTCGTAAATCCATCAGCGACAAGTTGTAAAACTTCCTTTTCCCTGCGCGTGATAAAAGGCAACGAAGCCTGATCCTTACGGGCAGATTTCAATGCATCAGCAGCACCATGACTAAGATACTTCTGTCCTTGATAGACTGTTTGAATCGCTTTGGACAACTCTTGTTTGGTGGCATTTTTAAGTACATATCCTGAAGCACCGTTTTCCATCATTTTTTGCACAAATACTTTCTGATCAAATGTGCTTAAACCAAGGACTTGAATCAACGCATATTTCTCTTTCACTTCCTTACACAACTCTATTCCATTTTTATCAGGCATACTGATATCCATTAGTATTACATCGGGCTGCTCTTGTCTAAGAAATGCCAGGCACGAAGCCGCATTGGAAGCATGGCCAATCAGTTCTATTTCTTCATCATGCTGTAACAAGGATCTGATTCCTTCAATAACCATGTAATGATCATCCGTAACAAATACTCTTATTTTTTTCATTAGATTATCAGCCTTCAAATCCATTACAATTTACTTTTATTGTTCTTATTTTTTTGAGATATCGATTTTATAATTTTTTTGTGGAAAAGTGTGATTACTATTCTCTGCACAATTCATCCCATTGATCCTGTTGCAATTCATATTTGATAAATAGACATTCCTTCCCCGTAATATCATTAATCGCCATTTTCCAGAATCGGATATAGCCATCGGGCACGGAATGTTCATCGATCATAGTGATCTCATTTTCCCATTTTCTGTAATGCCGGTCCGTAGGTTCAAAAATCAATTGATCCGCATTAACAGACCATACACCAATGGTAGAAACAAATACCCGATAATTGGGTCTACCTGACGTAACAACAGTAGAATGTATAAACGTACCATCCGGTTTTAGTTCCAAACCATATCCTTTGCTCACCCCTGAGACAAGCATATAACCTGTGCTTTCATCCCGCCAGTTTACTTTAGCACCAGCTAAATTCCCCCAACTTCCAACAAGCTCAGAGAGAATATTTTTATCCGTAGATATAAGAGGTTCCTTTTGTATCATCATTGCATTTTGATTTGACTTGGTTGATACTACCGGACTATTATCGGATAAAATTTGGGTTGTTGTATTCGTGTTTTGCTGGTGTATATTTGAATACTGTTCCGGTAATTTATTGACCTTACCAATATAAATATTCGCCTGTTTTTTACTGGCACTGGTGTACATCAAATAATAGTGATCCTCTTTGGATAGCCAATAAAAAGAAGGGTCATTTTCTGAAAGAATAACTTCATACTGATCATTCATTAAAATACTATATACACTTTCAAGCCATTTTTTGGCATCCTCCTTAATTTCCGATTGATTGAAATAGGTTAGGATTTCTACTTCCATAATATCGATGGATGGTGATAGGGCTTCCATTTCCAGGGTAGATTTTGCAGCAGCAACATTAATTATTTTTTTATCGCATATAGCTTCTGACGGTAGCACAATGCCCAGCAGGCCCGAACAGTTTACGATCTCAGACTTATTTTGTGCCATAATCATATGCGACAGGATTAAAATAAAGAGTAGAAGTGTTTTATCCGCTTTCATATTTCAGTGATTTGCCGTTCATAGATACCATTCAAACTTTCTCATAAAATGTATTGATTAGCACCCAACAAATACCTGTCAAAATTGGGAAGCATAGTCTTGAATTACATCCCCTTTTATAGGGAATTTTTACTTATTTATTTAAAAAGGTGATTAAAAGAGGTGGTTTCTAAGGCTAATTATCCTATATGATAAATATCCCCATTTTCGGGGAGGTCTGCTGTTTTGCCATGGGATAATTTTACCAAATGAAATTCCACATAAAACTTAAAACCATGAAAAAGCTCATCACACTCCTCATTATAATCAATGTGATTATGATGAACATCTCATTAAATTGTCAGGCACAACTCCTTGATAAACTGGGTCAAAAGGCCAAACAAAAAATGGACAAAACAGTAGACAGTACTGTGGAGAAAACCATGACCAAATCCAAGAAAACTGAGACTCTACCAACAGAGGAATCTACCAAACAAACTACTGAAACTAGCGAAACAGCCGGTAAAGAGACAAGCGATACAGCCCCCCCAGAAAAAAAAGAGGATTTTGTGACTTCCTACAAATCAAAATTTGATTTTGTGCCTGGCGAAAGAGTAATTATCTCGGATGATTTCAGCCAGGATGCGATAGGTGATTTCCCGGCACTTTGGTTTACTGACGGATCTGGCGAAGTCGTAAACCTTGAGGGCTATGAAGGAAAGTGGTTGATGATGAAGGGTAGATCACAATATTTTATAGATGAATTGCTCCAGCTTCCTGATAATTTTACAATTCAATTTGACCTGATGTGTTCCGTACCATTCAGCTGGTCTTCCGGAATTATTAATTTTGAAATAAAAGATCTTAATGATCTTGATTTGTATAGACGGGGAGGTGATATGTATGCAAGTCAACTTAAATATTCTTTTAGAATGGATCTTCACCCAGGACTGGATAACCCAGGAGGATACAACACAATGGGGCCCGGTCATTATGTTATGAAGGATCAACATGGAAATATTGAGTTAAAAGAAATGTGGATGCCGAAGGCTGGGAAAAACCTGCTTCATGTTTCCATATGGAGGCAAAAAGAACGTTTACGGGTTTATCTTAACGAAAACAAGATCCTTGACCTTCCAAAAATATTGCCGTCTGACATGAATCCAAATATCTTTATTTGGCGAGTTGAAGGATTTGAAGACGAAGACCATTACTTCGCCAGTAACCTTCGTATTGCAGTAGGTAATCCAGACACACGCAATAAACTCCTCACAGATGGCAAACTAGTAACCAATGGCATCCTGTTCAATGTAAATTCAGCAAATATAAAAACGGAATCCTATGGCGTGCTCAAGGAAATAGCAGGTATTCTCAATGAGAATAAAGACGTAAAAGTGAAAATCGTGGGTCATACCGATAGTGATGGTGATGACGCAAAAAATTTAGAACTATCCAAAAAAAGGGCTGAGTCTGTAAAAAACGCGTTGGCCAAAGATTTCGGCATTGACCCTAAACGTATGGAAACCGATGGAAAAGGTGAATCAGAACCAATGGAACCTAATACAACGGCTATTAACAAAGCCAATAACCGACGTGTGGAATTT
>JAHEMV010000094.1:4103-12861 GCA_024643455.1 Cytophagales bacterium | reverse complement strand
CGCCAGTTCAATAGAGCAAATTGATGGATTTCAAGGCGTTTCAAAAGAATTGGATGAGTTTGATGAGGCAGCCATGATTGCCAAACAGCGGGAAGAAGTAGAGGCCATCACTGGCGCATTGCCATTAGAGGATGCCGGAATGGATGGTGAAACAGCACTTTGGGCTGCTCCTGAAACAAATTATAATTCATGGAAGGAGATGGAAATTCCTCAATTGTGGGAGTCCGCTGGCTTACAGGGATTGGATGGGATTATCTGGTTTGAACATGATTTTCAGCTGGAGCAAGCAGACTTGCTAAATGATATTGAAGTTCATCTTGGACCAATCGATGATTCTGATATCACCTATCTCAATGGCACTCAGGTTGGGGAAACGGAACAATTGTATAATAAATCCAGGGTGTACAAGATAAGCAAAGAACTTCTTAGGTTGGGTAGAAATGTGTTGGTAGTCAGGGTGGAAGATACCGGCGGCGGAGGGGGAATTTATGGAAAACCCGAGGAAATGTTTGTGAAAGTTAATGACAAAAAAATTGCTTTGTCAGGGACATGGAATTATAAAATCGGAAAAGGAGACTTTAGTATTTCAGTAGGTCCAAATAGTATGCCTTCATTGCTTTATAATGCCATGATCAATCCATTAATTCCCTATGGAATTAAAGGGGCAATATGGTATCAGGGGGAATCCAATGCCGATCGTGCTTATCAGTACCGATCTACTTTTCCACATATGATTACCAACTGGAGACAAGATTGGGGGTTGGGTGATTTCCCATTTTTCTTTGTGCAATTGGCAAATTTTATGGCTCCGTCTGTTATTCCAGAAGAAAGTGCCTGGGCTGAACTTCGTGAAGCACAGACGATGACCTTGTCTTTACCAAATACTGGCATGGCCACTATTATTGATATTGGTGAGGCGAATGACATTCACCCTAAAAATAAACAAGATGTAGGAAGAAGGCTTGCTTTAAGTGCTCTACAAGTCGCTTACAAAAAAGATGTTGTTGCATCCGGTCCAACGTTTAAATCGATGACCATTGATGGAAATAAAGCGATTATTTCATTTGATCATATGGGGTCGGGGTTCTATCTCAAAAACAAATATGGTTATGTAAATGGCTTTGCTATTGCCGGAAGTGATCATGTATTTCACTGGGCAAAAGTATCTATTTCTGGAGAAAAAATTATTGTAGTCTCTGATAAAGTAGATATACCAGTATCTGTTCGGTATGGATGGGCAAATAATCCAGATGATGCGAATTTATATAATTTGGAAGGCTTGCCGGCCGTACCATTTCGTACAGATGACTGGCCAGGGATTACTATCAAAAACACATACAGATAAGTTAAAAGGTTGAAGGTAAGGAATGGGATTAAAATAAAATCCGTTGGCGCTAAACAACTCTGTTATGAGTTCGTTCGATGGTATAAAGTATAATTTCTGTACTCTTACCTCTCAAACTGATTTCGCCGATTCTTTTTGGTAAAAATCCACCATTAATCGGCAATATATCGACCAGACTTTTAGACAATAACAAATCGACCTCATGCTTATTGCAAAGTCCTTCAATTCTGCTTGCAGTATTGAGGACATCACCTGTATAGATAATTTCTTTTTTTAAGGTACCAACGGTGCCAGTGGAGACTTTTCCGAAATGCATACCTGCCTTAAATGTTGGAGCAACGGCATATTTTGTTTTATACTTATGCCCCAATTCTTCCATAATATCCATAATATCAAAGAAACATTTCAGACAATTGGCTCCGGTTACCCCGTCTTCCAAAGGCCAGGAAACGACAACCTCATCACCAACATACTGATAGATTTGACCTTTGTTTTTGGAAATAGGTTCGGCTATGTCACGGAAAAAATCATTTAAGAGTTCGAAATACTGCACATGTCCTAATTCTTCTGCTATCGTTGTGGAAGAACGAATATCCAGGAACATGAAAATGCGTTCTACCTCAGAAAAAGGTTTTCGATAATCTTTATCGGGTTCCTGGCCACTACTAAAATCTTTTCCCTGGTCTGTGGCGCTGAGTCCCTTTTTATATGCTGTTAAAACGGTCGATATAAGCTTGGCATTGTCCCATGGTTTTACAATAAAATCCGAAGCACCTTCTTTTATTGCTTTAATCGCCAGGTCGATATCTCCATAAGCAGTCATCATAATAACGCTTGTTGTACGAGAATCCCGTTTGATTTTTTTGAGCAACTCAAGACCTTCTTTTCCACTGGTCGCCCCGGTAGTATAATTCATGTCAAGAAGCGCGATATCAAATTTGTTTGATTTTAACAAATCTTCAATGGTATCCGGCCCTCCGGCAGTAATGATGGTTGTAAAGTGTTTTTTTAAAAGAAATTTAGCTGCTAATAAAATATCTTCATCATCATCAATCAGCAATATTTTGGCTTCTTCTTTTGACATTAAATTGTTTTCTGTGTGGTTTACCGCTTTATATTAGTATTAAGTTTAAACCGAATTCGAATTTAATGATAATGTGTCACTTTTTTTATAATGAATACAAATGAATTATAATTTGATTCTAAAAGAGCCATGATTGAAGTTAGAAAAATATTGACAAAAATTGAAATTCATATAGATTGAAATGCCTGATATTATCAATAAACTCCAGAACTACACCTGGCCTGATCAGGATAGTAAATACGATTCCGAATAATGATCCATAAAGATGTGCATCATGATTTATATTATCTCCTTTGCGATATCCTGAATAGTATGAATATATAAGATATACGGCTCCAAGAATAAATGCGGGTATGCAAAGTGCGAAATAGATGCAAATTGAGGATGTTGGCTTATACAGTATAGAAGCAAACAATATTGCTGCTACCCCGCCTGACGCACCAAGTGAATTATAATAACTTGAATTCCTGTATTGGTAAAATGTTTTCAAATTGGCTACCACCATACCGAGCAAATAGGTGAGCAGGTAAAAAATTAATCCAACTGTGCCAAATAGATTTACATAAATACGTTCCAGGACATCTCCGAAGAAAAACAGTGCGATCATATTAAACAATAGATGCACCGTGTTACTATGAACAAATCCTGAACTCAGGAATCGATAATACTGTTTGTTGTGATATACTGCATATGGATTAAACATCCATTTGGCTTGAATCGTAGCATTATTCCATCCATATAAGCTGGCTGCCACAGTGATAATAATTAATATTACTGTTAAGTCGAATTGCATTATTTTTCTCTATCAATAAGGTTTAGAACCAGTTCTTCAATGGGTTTCTTTTTTAAAGGATCAATATCAAGATTGTGCAATATTTTTAATCCTATGTCAAAATAGGTATTCATTTTTTGTTCGCTAAGTTCCTTAATGCCTAATGAATTATAAATATTACTTACAGCTTTTACTTTTTCATCAGGATCGAATTGTTTTTTATTTAACCAAAAGTCAAGGTTGATCTTGTCTTTTCCTTGAGCTAATGCTATTGCTTTAATCAACAAATACGTTTTTTTATTTGAAATAATATCACCACCTACTTGTTTGCCAAATTTGGCGGTATCGGCATATACATCAAGCAAGTCGTCCTTAAGCTGGAATCCAAGGCCGATATTGATGCCAAATTCATAAAGTTGACTGGAAACAGGATCACTAGCTCCGCCGATCATAGCACCTAGTTCTAAGGAAAATCCCAATAAAACTGCGGTTTTAAGGCGGATCATTTCCAGATATTCTAACTCAGATACTGCTTCAAGAGATTCAAAATTCATATCATACTGCTGACCTTCGCATACTTCCGCGGCACATTTGCTGAATTTGGAAAGCATCTTTCGAAGATCTTTAAAATCTGACTTTAGGAAGAGATCATAAGCCCGCACCAACATCACATCGCCGGATAAAATGGCGATGTTGGCATTCCATTTTTCATGCACAGTTTGCATTCCTCTTCTGATTGGTGCATTGTCCATAATGTCGTCATGGAGCAAAGTAAAATTGTGAAAAACTTCAACTCCAAGAGCAGGATATATGGCTTTTTCAAAGTGATCATCAAATAGCTCACAACTCATGAGTGCAAGCACCGGACGTAGTCGTTTGCCACCTAATGAAAGAATATATCGTATGGGCTCATACAATGCAGTTGGTTCATCACCAAAATTGAATAATGCAAGATGTTCTTCTATTAATTTTAAGTGTTTCTCCAATCTCTTTTATTTTATTCTTCAACTATATGATGACAAAATAACTTTTAGTAAGTGTCATCGAGTTAGCTAATAACTATAACGAATTTATATTGTTAGGTTGAAACGATTAATCGATTCTTATTTTTTGAAGGTTAAAAAACTTACCGGAAAATCATAAATACTTTTGATATCAGCATTCAAATAGTCAAAAATACTAGTAGTCGTTAAAGTTATAAAAATTGATATAAGTTGCAGATTTATTTTAAGAAAAAAAACACGGAATCTTTGGATTTGAAGTCTTTCGAAGGGATGTATTATTGATAGAAAATAAAAAAACCGAAGTTGTCTGCTTCGGTTTTTTTATAGGTTTTTTATTGATTATTTGTTTGCAACCAGTGTCACATTAAGAACAAAATCATCATAGATCATTTTGTCCCCGAGGCCATCAAAAAATGATCCTGATCCATATTTTACATCAAAATCGGAACGGTCAATTGTAATCGTTGCTGAAGCCCATGTGCTGGCATCATTTGATGAAATTTGAACCGGGAAGGATATGCCTTTTGTGATGCCTTTGATTGTAATATCACCCTGTACAGTATATTTAGTTCCTTTTTCGTACGTAACATTTTTAATTACTAAGGTGGCCTTAGGAAATTTCTCGACGCCAAAGAAATCTTCTGATTTTAGATGACCAACCAACCTCTGGTTGGATTCAGGATTTTCAATATCGGAGTTGGTTATCGAAAGCATATCAATTTCAAAGGTACCTCCACTTAATTTGTCATCGTTAAATTCAAGATCTCCAGATGCAATACTGATCATACCTTTGTGTTCCCCTGTTACCTTTTTACCAAGCCATTCTATTTTGCTTTCCTTGGCATTTACAGTTAAAACAGATTTGTTATCGTTTCCTGCGACCGCGTTCCATCCAATAGCTACTATCGACAACGCTAATAATACTTGTTTTTTCATGTTTGTTTTAAATTATGATTGATTAATAAATTTTTGGAATTTCAATTAATAATAATGTTGAATCTTTATGGACTTCAATAGTAATTTTTCTAGTGTCAGCAAAACCTATAGCATCTCTTTTATTGAGCATAGTACCTTGTATTTCTGATTTCCCATCAATCAAAAAAGCATAGATTCCATTGTCTTTAAATTTTAAAGTATGAACGAATGATGATTTTGCCTTTAGATGACCAAGAGAAAGGATAGCATCCTGATTGATCCAAAGTGCATCTTTATCTTCGGGAGAGACTATTGTGATCATTTGATTCATTTTCAATCGTTCAGAAAAGTCCTTCTGATCATACTTTGGAGCAATATTTTTTATTTTTGGAAGAATCCATATTTGCAAAAAGTTTACAGACTCAGTTTTTGAATAGTTATATTCGGAATGATAGATACCCGTTCCTGCCGACATGATTTGTACTTCACCAGTCTTTATTTCCCTTTCATGACCTGCACTATCCTTGTGGGCCAGCGAACCAGAAATGGGGATGGAAATGATCTCCATATTATCATGTGGATGGCTCCCGAATCCCATTCCCGGTTTTACGATATCGTCATTGAGCACGCGAAGTGCACCAAAGTTTACTCTATCCGGATTGTAGTAATTGGCAAAACTGAACGTATGTCTTGAAACAAGCCAACCATGATCAGCCAGACCTCGCGTATCAGCACCATGAAATACCTTTTGATTCGATTTTACATTCATTTTTAGTCTCCTTTCTAATTTGCTATTATTTTTAATTCTTAACTCAATGCTCAATTCAACCTCGCATTTTATCCAATAACTGATTTAAAACCTGCGCTTCTTCAAGACTTAAAGCAGAAAATGTTTCTTTCAAGTTCTCAACTTCTGGATTAATTTTTTCCAATAACTCCATACCTTCATCCGTAATTGTAATATCAACCTTTCGTCGATTTACTGGGCATTGAATTCTTTTCGTTAAACCTGCTTTTTCAAGCTTATCAATCAACCTAGAGGCGTTGGATTCCTTATCCATCATTCTTTCTTTAATCAATATCAAACTTGATGGGTTTGGAGATTGACCTTTCAAAATGCGCAATACGTTAAATTGTTGATACGAGATTCCGCATGATCTAAACACTTTCGATTGTATGGCACCAAGCCAGTTTGCAGTGAATTGCAGATTGACAGAAAGCTTGTGATATTCACTCGAAAAATTTTTCTGTTTGATTTCATCCTCAATTTTCATCTTTAAATCATTTAAGTGTATATACAACAAATGTATATACAATGTTTCAATAAATGTTATTTTTTTTTCATTTTGTTACTTTTAAATTGTCTTTGCGATTATGAGGATAACAATTGATCATAAAATCATCGAAGCAAGAAAACATATCAGTCAGGAAGAGATCCGAATAGAATTCGAAACAGTAAAACAGGCTGTAAAGAATCCGGCGAAATTTCAGATTTTATATGATCGATATTTTACAGCCATCTTTAACTATATCTTCAGAAGGATAGATGATGAGGAAATTACAGCAGATTTGACATCCCAGACCTTTTTAAAAGCGTTGAAAAATCTAAGAAAATATAGTTTTAAAGGGGTTCCGTTTTCTGCCTGGTTGTATAGGATCGCTTCAAATGAAGTAAACAGACATTACCAACAGACCAACAAAAAAATGGTTTTTAGTTTTGATGAACGAGAATTTGAGCATTTAATAGAGCAAGGCGTTGAAGAAGAGTCAGCATACGATATTGATTATGTTATTAGGCAAATGCATATGATGTGTGAGTCTGATATTGAAGCATTGGAGCTAAGGTTTTTTGAAAGCAAAAGTTTTGCTGAGATGGCTTTTATCTTGGAGATCACTGAGGCAAATGCAAAAATGAGAACCTATCGGGCCATTGAGAAATTGAGGAATTTGTTAAAAAGGAGGAAAGGATGACCAAATTTGATATTCGGCTAAGGAGAAGTCGGTTTACTCAGACAAGGATTGAAAGTCATAAAAACTATCAATCTCTGATGGAAAGGCATTATGAATCGAGCAAGAAAAAGACGCGCGGTGTGATGGTGCTTGTAATTTTATTGATTTTGACCATTGCGATACTGGTGGCTGTTTTCAATAATCCGAAAGAGCCAAAGCAGGAATCACCAAAAGAGAATATGAGTTTTGATATTTCTCATTACCAATCAGAAACCATGGAAATAGAAGCATTTTATAAAGGTTAAAAACTATACAGGGGCCCCAAAACTGTACATATCGTTTAACTTAAATTAAAAAATCATGGAATTAAAGAAGAATCCAAAATTGGATTACAGGAAGAAGTCTGTCCTGTTCTTCAACATCGGGCTAGTCCTGAGTTTATTGTTGGTCATTTCTGCTTTTGAGTGGAAATTTGTTGTCACTACATCATTTGTCGATCCTACTGAAGGCACTTTTTATCCTGATCCCATTTCGCCTCCAATTTCAGTGGTGCCACCACCCAAGCCAAAGGTGCAGGTTTTTACTCTAAAACCCGTGGAAAAAGATGTGGAATTAGAAGATCAAAAGGTGATTATGGAAATTGTGACAGGAGAGCCAGATGTCCCCGAAATTCCGACTGATTTATTTGAAAAACCCGATGAGAAAACGGATGTCATTGTAGATTACACCGATGAGATGCCATCCTTCAAAGGTGGTGTAAGCGAATTTTACAAGTTCGTTAGTAAAAATCTGAAATACCCTGCCCAGGCACGTAGGATTGGAATTGAAGGGAAAGTATTTGTGCAATTTGTTGTCGATAAAAATGGAAGCCTGAGTGATATTAAAGTGGTAAGGGGTATTGGGGCCGGTTGCGATGAAGAAGTATTGCGTATTGTCAATATGTGCCCTGCGTGGAACCCGGGCTTTCAAGGAGGTAGTCCTGTCAGGGTCCGGATGATCCTCCCGGTCACATTCAAATTACAATAACGGAAAGGTTGCCCAAGGCAACCTTTTTACGTTTTTTGCTATTTAATTCTACTTTTTAAGGTTATTTCAATTCTCAGGTATTTTTTCATCAGTTTTAGTAATTATATTTATTGTTTATGTTTTAAATTCAATTTTTATTTAAACGAATAATTGCTAACCGCTTTTTCTGACTAGAATAGCATACCGATGTTAAACAATAATTTATCCTTTGGGGATATTTCAAATCGAATAAAACTTGGATCTACAAGGAGTATTTTCTTCATTTTTACTATACTAATTATAGTAATTTCCATTTTGTTTTATTTTTTGCTCGATCGCAATCAAATCATCAAAAGTGAACGACTAATAGAGCGTACAAAGAATAGGGCAACTTTTTTAGAGGTAAAAGATGAATTAAAGAATGAAGCACAAAAATCATTAAAGAGCAGTTTATTATTTAATATTTCGAGCAAAGAAATTGACCGTTTCCAGACGATCTATTCACTAAAAAACACAAAATCTCTGATAGATGAACTGAATGGGTTGGCAACATCATATAATGAAGATACCCAACTCAAATCTCAACTTCTTTCTTTGCATGAATTATTTATGGAATACGATAGTAAAATTGCATCAACCATTAATAGTGATGGCAGATTTACAGAACTAATGAACAAAAGTAT
>JAHEMV010000094.1:0-4003 GCA_024643455.1 Cytophagales bacterium | reverse complement strand
GGCAATTCGCTGATTGACATGAGAAATAGACTTCAACAAGTTGCTCGTGAAGATAAAATACGAAATTGGGTTAATGAAGGTCAGGCCAAATTTAGTGAGATTCTCAGGCAACATAATGATGAAATCGAAAGCCTGGGGTCGCATATAATTACAAACCTGGTAGAGTATCTTCATGCAAGTCAGGGAGCGCTATTTATTGTCAAGGAAGAGGGTGAAGACCAATATCTTGAATTGCTTTCAACTTATGCATACAAAAGAAAAAAATTCATTCAAAAAAGAATAGAAATCGGTGAAGGGTTGGCAGGGCAATCATTTGCTGAGGGCAAAACCATATACATCACCGATATCAATACCGATCATTATGATATACAGACCGGTTTGGGTGAGTCCAGGCCATCATGTTTGTTGATTGTGCCGTTGAAGGAGGATAATAAGATTGAAGGCATAATTGAAATAGCTTCATTAAAGGAGTTTGAAAAGCATCAAATGGAATTTGTGGAATCGATTGGGGAAAGTCTTGCTTCTTCTTTAAGTGTTGGAAAAATAAATCAAACAACAAAAATACTGCTGGAGGAAACACAAGTAAAGGCTGAGGAAATGAAGGCTCAGGAAGAGGAACTGAGACAAAATATGGAGGAACTAGCTGCAACTCAAGAGCAGATGGAAAGACGCAACAAAGAGATGGAAGAGATTCAACAGCAACTTTCAGAAGAAAAATACTTGCTCAATGCCCTGCTCAATAGTAGTAAAGATCGGATTTATTTCAAGGATAAGGACAGCAAGTTTATTCGCGTGAGCAAATCAATGGTCGAGTTGTTTGAAAAAGAAAATGAAAGTGAAATTTTAGGAAAATCTGATTTTGACTTTGGATTTGAAGAACACGCTAAAGTGGCTTTCGAAGATGAGCAAAAAATAATCCGAACCGGAAACCCAATGGAAGATGCTGTAGAAATTGAAAAATGGGACGATGGACATTTGACTTGGGTTTCTACTACTAAAAATCCATTAGTGGACCTCGATGGTAAAATTATCGGGACATTTGGGATTTCAAGAGATGTTACCACTAGCAAATTGGTGGAAATAGAAATGAAAAAGCGAAAAGAATGGTTTGAAAACTTCTTCAGCTTTCATCCTGCAGGATTTATTGTACTTGACCAAAATGGTAAAGTGAATTTTGCGACTAAAAGTATTCTATCAATGCTCCGAATAGAGGAAATCGGAGGCCAGGAATTTGAAGATATTATTGCTGAAAAATCCTTCAAAGAGTTTCTTACTGAAATCGATTTTGAAAACACAAAGGATAAAGAAGTGGAACTAACTTTGAGCTTAAAAGGATCTTCAAAGATGAAAATTCATTTTCTTGCCATTGCTGGAAGTAATGAAAGTGAAGACGGGACTCAGAATATTTTCCTGATTCAAAAATAGTCTTTATAAAAAAATCAATCAGATTTTACCTGAATCCAATGCTATGAGAGCCATTCTGTTTTTAGCTGTATTTTTTTTCTTTTCATGTAATCATTCACGCCAACTTGCCGATACAGTTATTATTAATGGGATTATTTATACCGTCTCTGAGGATTATCCTCAAGTAGAAGCAATTGCTATTTTGAATGGGAAGATCCTTGCTTTGGGTGATAATGACTCAATTTTGGAACTCAAAGGAGAAAATACAAAAACAATTGACTTGCATGGAAAAACAATGACTCCTGGATTTATCGATAGTCATGCTCACTTTATGGGGCTGGGATATGCACAAATGAATCTGGATTTGATGGGAGTTTCAAGCTATGAGGAGCTGGTCCAAAAAGTTAAGGAACGCGTGGATCAGCTGCAACCCGGAGAATGGATTGTAGGTAGGGGATGGCATCAGGATAAGTGGGATAGCATCACTTCACCGATCGTTCACGGGTTTCCTATACACAATTTATTGAGTATGGCATCTCCTAATAATCCAGTTTACTTGCGGCACGCCAGTGGCCATCTCGGTTTAGCAAATGTAAAAGCTATGGAAATTGCAGGCATTAATGCTACTTCAGAATCGGATGAAGGAGGAGATATATTTAAAGATAAAAACGGAAATCCTACCGGTATTTTTAATGAAACAGCTCAAGGTCTCATCGGGAAATTTATTCCTGAAAATGACCAAAAGCAAGATCAGCAGGCTTTTGAAGTTGCGATGAAAGAATGCCTGGCACATGGAATAACCAGCTTTCATGATGCGGGCGTTAATTTGAATACGATTGAGTTGTATAAAAAAAATCTTCAGGAAGGTAAAATGAAAGTTCGCCTTTATGCTATGCTTGATGGGAGTGATGAAACGTTATTAAAAAAGTATTTTAGTCAGGGACCAGAAATTGGTTTAGGAAATGATTTTCTGACCATCCGATCTATAAAACTATACAGCGATGGAGCATTAGGATCGAGAGGAGCATGGCTTTTGGAACCTTATTTAGATATGCCAGGTGAATTAGGCCATTCCACCACGCCACTTGAAGAAATCAATAAAGTTTGTGGAGAAGCGCTTCAATATGGATTTCAGGTATGTACACATGCAATAGGAGACAGGGCCAATAGAGAAGTATTGAATCAATATGAAAAAGCCTTCAAATCCACAGATTGTTTGTCTTCCGATTTTAGGTTCAGGATTGAGCATGCGCAACATTTACATCCGGATGATATTCCAAGATTTCATGATTTAGGGGTTATAGCAGCTATGCAAGCAATACATTTGAGTTCGGACAGACCCTGGGCGATAGATCGATTGGGAGAGCAGCGTATCGTGGAAGGTGCATATGTCTGGCAAAAATTATTAAAAAGTGGTGCTGTCGTCATGAATGGAACGGATGCTCCGGTTGAGCCTGTAAATCCAATCGATTGCTTTTACGCATCAGTTACCCGAAAAACGCTGAAAGGGATTCCTCCTGGAGGATTTGAGCCAGATCAGAAAATGACAAGAGAACAGGCTCTACGATCTTATACATTGAGTGCGGCATTCGGGGCATTTGAAGAAAACACAAAAGGAAGTATTGAAGTTGGAAAATATGCTGATCTCACTGTCTTTGACAAGGATATAATGAGCATCCCTGAAGACAGTATTTTAAATACAGTAGTCGCAATGACCATTGTTAACGGAGTGGTAGCATATTCAAATGAGTCCTTGGAAATAGAATAGAACTAAAATATCCTAAATGGCAAAGACCGATCTATCTTCTTATGACAACAGCTGGTATAATCCCGGGGCAAGTTTTGTGAAAAGAACGCTTTGGCATTTCGTCCATCATCTTGTTTTCACTCATGGATTTTTACCAATATCTTCATTGAAAATTGTCTTATTAAGGGTATTCGGAGCAAAGGTCGGTAAAGGCGTAAATATTAAACCCTCCATAAACATAAAATATCCATGGTTGTTGGAGATTGGAAATTATGTATGGATTGGTGAAAAAGTTTGGATAGACAATCTGGCCAAAGTAACAATAGGCAATGACGTATGCCTGTCGCAAGGAGCAATGCTGTTGACAGGGAACCATAATTATAAAATACCAACTTTCGATCTTATCGCAGGTGAAATATTATTAGAAGAAGGGGTTTGGGTTGGTGCACGGTCTATTGTTTGTCCAGGCGTTTCTTGTTTTTCACACAGCATATTATCCGTAAACTCAGTTGCAACCAAAGACCTTGAGACTTATGGAATTTATCAAGGTAATCCTGCTGTAAAAGTAAAATCCAGAGAAATTTCACAAGAATAAATTTTTCGCTGAAACCTGGTAGATAATCGCTGATACCACCAACATTTTGAACAAGCATTTTCAAATCCGACCATACTGGTTTAATTTTGGCATTCATGAAAGTCACCATCATTACCGTCTGCTATAATAGTGCCGCTCATATCGAAGATGCAATCAATTCTGTCATGGATCAGGACTATCCCAATATCGAGCATATCGTGATTGATGGCAATTCCAACGATGGTACCCAGCTTATTTTAGAAAAATACAATGACCAG
>JAHEMV010000558.1 GCA_024643455.1 Cytophagales bacterium | reverse complement strand
GTACATGCAAAGGTTAGCTCTCCCTTTTCTTTCCATATTCCTTTTTTGATGCCAATGTCAATGGATGATCTCGCATATTGAGTTCCCTGCGGAATATTTTTGGGTGCATAATATATGAACGTCAACTGCAGCTGCACTTGTTTAGGAAGATCAAATTGGTTATTCAATTTTGCATCCCATGTTTTATCTTCCGTTTTTTCAATGCTAAATGGCCGCTCATATGGAAATAGTAAATTGCCTTCATATCCTTCAATTTCATTTTTATACCAATTCAAGCTTGCCGATATTTTCCAAAAATCACCAACCGACTGAGTCGCTAATATTTCAAATCCTGAATTACTGGCTTTTCCAACATTTTGATACACTTTATTAATGATGTTGTAATCCTGATTTGTAGTGTCAATGCTGTAAATTCGCATAAAATTATCCTCAATGAAGCGGTAATATCCCGACAAAAAGACCGAACCTGATCCCCAAATGTATTTATATGCAAGCTCGAATGTTTGTGTAAACTGGGGTCTCAGATATGGATTTCCTACTTTTAACAATTCAGGGTCATCGTATTTTGGAAAGATGCGCAATTCTGGCTCGCCAGGTCTGTCCACCCTATTGTTGTAAAATGCGGATAGATTATTATGATCATTCATTTTATAAGTAAGCCGAATATTTGGATATACTTTAAAATAAGAGTACGCATCATTTTGATTATAATAGATATTTTCTTCAGGTAAATCATAGTAAACATCAGTCTCTTCGAGTCTCAATCCCGCTTCAATATCATATTTTTCTTTTTCCAACACATAATTTACATAACCAGCATAGATATTTTCACCCCATTCCGACCAGTCTCCCAATCCTGGATAAATCACAGTATTTTCACCTTCACCCACGTCATAGGTTACAGGGATGCGACGGATTTGCAGTTTTGTACCTGCTTCAATTCGTCCAGCAGGCAAAGGTTTTACATAATCAATCAAAAAAGGGATAGTATATTCATTGGCGATCAGGTGAGTGGTATCTTTTGATTGTCTGATAGAGGAACTGTCATTCAAATAATATGCTTCGTCTTCCCAACCCTTGGTATATTGTAAACTCATAGTGAGATGATGCCCTGGTTCCTCAAAGGAATGTTTGTAATCCGTCTTTAAATTGATATATCCTGTCCCTTCCGATTCTAACCAGGACCAATACCGATAGCGCTTCATATCATCAGAATGGATAAAAGGCACTTGCGCAGTATCGTAATGATGTTCGTAGTCATACATAGCTGAAAAAGTGAAGACATTATTATCATCTAATTTCCAGTCGACACCACCTGTTAGAATATATTGTGTCTGCTTCCTGTTTTCCGGAACCTGAGAAAATAGCGTAATGCCATTTTCATAATAACGGGTGGTAAATTCATTGTTGGGTAATTTCTTTTGAGTAAGAATTTCTGACTGCAAAAATACATTTAGTTTGGATGTTCGATAGTTAATATTCAGGCTGGGGATCACCTTAGGATTGACCGAAAAACTCCCCAAATCCGTTGGCAGATCGGACTTTCGTTTTGTTAACTGCCCAAGACCAAGCGTTATACCCACATCACCATTGAAACCGGTTTTCTGTTCTTTTTTATAAATGATATTGATGATCCCTGCCATTCCTGCTGCATCATATTTAGATGATGGATTATTGATGATTTCAATACTTTCGATATTCGCTGTTGGAATGTTGTCAAGGCCTTTCTGATTGCCGAATCCAGTCAAACTGGATTGCTTACCATCGATAAGAATAGCGACCTTGTCACTGCCACGAAGAAGCACCTTACCATCCTGGTTTACAGTCACGCCTGGCATACTGCGCATGGCATCCAATACGGAGCCTCCTGTTTGCGCAAAATTATCATCCATACTGAATGTTTTCTTATCCAATTCAGCAGCCACAATTTCTTTTTTAGCAGACACTATAACCTCATCAAGTTGTTTGGAACTTGTAGTGAGTTCTATTTTACCCAGATCATAATTATCGTTTTTCTCTCCGACAAGTAGCGAAATAACACTTGGCTCATATCCCAAAAAAGTGCAGGAAACTATATAATGACCATGATCCAGTCCAGTGATAGTAAATCTTCCCATCTCATCTGACAAAGCGCCTGTGATGGGTGTATCATTGTTTATTTCTTTTACGATTATGGTCACAAAAGGCAATGGTAATTGCGTTTCCTTTTCTATTATTTTACCTGAAACATTGATTTGACTTTGCGATAAAACAACAGTGTTGCAGATAAGTAATAAAATATATACCAAAACTACTTTCATGTGGATACATTTGATTGAAATCGCAAAAATATTGACGAAGTTTGAAGACACTTTGAACTTGATAAACAAAAAGGTCCTGCATTGATTAAATGCAGGACCTTTCTTCATTTATTATCTTAAAGCATTTTATTCACCACCATCTTCGTCTTCTTCATCCTGATCATCATCCTTGCTTTTATCTTTATCGTCATTTTCATCTTCCACTGTTACTTTTTCGATAGTTAGTTGGCCAGAAGAAGTCACAACAAGTTCAACGCTGGTTTCACTTTTTTCCATTTCAATTTCATATCCACTAAATTCTGGTTTTTCTATTGATTCAACCTTTTCATATTCCCAACCTGCAAATTTTGCATCGATTGCTTTTTGCGCAACAGCAGCAATATCCTTTTCAGTTACAACCATTTCTGTTTCCAGCCACTTGCCTGCTAAATCAAAAGATGCGGATGCTTCTTTACCGTTGAGCATAAATTCCGCTTCCCATTCATTTGGTTCTTCCTGTTCCCATTTTACATCTGCCGCTGAGGCGAATTTTTCACTAAAGGTTTTTTGCACTTCTTTGGGTGCTGATTGCCCATTACAACTTACCATTGTGAATACAAGAAATGCACTAATGATTACTTTGTTTAAATTTTTCATTGTTTATTTTATTGATTTGTAATTAAAAACCTTGGAAGCTTAAAAATATAAAGTTTAAATCTAACCAACTTATCCCACACTTTAT
Source organism: Cytophagales bacterium (assembly GCA_024643455.1). Taxonomy (GTDB): domain Bacteria; phylum Bacteroidota; class Bacteroidia; order Cytophagales; family Cyclobacteriaceae; genus JAAUQL01. Next base: position 413 of record JAHEMV010000558.1, on the reverse strand, counting down.
ATTGAGGCGCTATTATATCCCTAATTTTAATTTTATATGAAATGTCAAAAGGTCAGTTTTCTTTAATTTTGTACGTATTTTAAATTTAATTTTGTCAAATTGAATTCAATCAAACTGAACAACTTCTAATTCCAATAACATGACAAGAGATGAACTAGTAGATAAAATCCTGGCAGATTTATACATGAATTCAAATCGGGCAATGGATTTCTATGATGATTTTTGTGTTTATGAAAATGATATCAATAAGCTGGAATCGGTTAAATCATTTATGGAAAAGGAAGGACTAATCAATGACTATAAAAATCTGAAAACAGGAATTTCTCCATTGGGATTTAAAATATGTTTTGAAGGAGGTTTCCTCGAAGATAAAATCAAAAAAGAACGACAGATCCGGCATACATTTCAGAAAA
>JAHEMV010000093.1 GCA_024643455.1 Cytophagales bacterium | reverse complement strand
GTATCAAAATGCCATCTTTCTTTGGATACATTATCCGGTATTCTCTGCCGATTCTGGTTCCTTTGTTTGTTATCGTTTGGTTAATATTCTTTGCGTTTGTCTGATTTAATCTGAAATTATATCATTGACTCCAGATACAATTTGTGTCCATCGATTTTCATCCATCTTTGGCCCGATGACTTCTATTACATTCCCAGCTAGTAAGCTACCCAATCTGGCGCATTGCTCAAGGGATAAATTATGTGCTAAGCCATACAAAAATCCTGAAGCAAACAAGTCTCCTGCACCAGTTGTATCAACTGGATTGGCTGGGATTGCTTTGCAAAGCACTCTTTCGTGTTGAGTTTTTACCATTGATCCTTTTGCACCAACCTTCACAACAGCAATTTCACACATTTCTGAAATATGCAAAAGGGCTTCCTCTGGATCTTTACCCGTAAAGGATTTAGACTCTTCTTCATTTGCAAAAACGATATCAACATATTCAGAAACCAATTTGGTCAGAAATGCCAAGTTGCCTTCCACAACGTTGTAGCTTGCCATATCTATGGAAATTTTCAGGCCGCATTTTTTTGCTAGTTTAACGGCTGTTTCTATAAGTTCATGGTTCTGTACCAAATATCCTTCAATATGGAAAAAATCATAGCCTTTAAAATACGACTCTTTCAGGTCCTCCGGAGCTAACTCCACTGCAGCTCCAAGGTAAGTTGCAAATGTCCGTTGCGAATCCTGGCTAATCAGGGTAGTGGCAATACCCGTATCCTGACCTCCATTAAAAAGGATGGCTTCAATTCCTTTTTGGGTCATATCCTTTGTAAAGATCTTTCCAAAGTTATCATCATGGATCTTGCCAATATATCCACATGGAATGTCCAGGTTAGCCAGGCCATTGATAGTATTAGCAGCAGATCCACCGGAGGCTACGTCATAGTTTAAGTGATGCAATTCCCTAATGAGTTGTTGAGATTTTTCTTTATCAACCAATTGCATACTTCCTTTAGGAAGGTCAAATTTCGCCAACATTTTATCATCGCTTATTCTCACTAAAATATCTACCAGGGCATTGCCCATTCCTAAAACCTTTTTCATTTTTTCCAATATTTAAAATTGCGCCAAAAATAAGGTCTTTGGTTGAAAACAAAAAAATGCAGTTCGATTATTGCGAAGAAGAGGAAAAATTTGCAAAATACCGATTGGGATAGTCGGTGATGATACCATCAACCCCCAATTCAATCATTCTCTTCATTTCTGAAATATCATTGATGGTCCATGGAATTACCTTTATTGATTTTTTATGCAATTCTTCAATATCTTTTTGATTGATCAATTTGTAATTTGGGCTGTAAATATCTGGCACGAATCCCAGTTTATTCAGATTTTTAGATATCGAATTTGTGTCGCTAATTAAATAAGAAAGGATAAATCCTGGATATTTTAACTTCCAAAATTGTAAAATACGGATATCGAAGGATTGGATGCATATTCGATCCGGAGGAACTCTGCCTTGGATAACGTTAAAAACAAGTTCGCTAAACATATCCGGTTTAGGGTGGTAAATCAGATCTCCGGAAGGAGTGCTTTTTATTTCGATATTGTATTGCATTGATTTCAAACCATTATCCCTACAATAGTTTTCACAAGTCTCAAGTACTTCTGACAGCAAAGGTTTATAAACTTCCATTCTGGTTTGGTCTGGGAAATCACCATTCACTTTGCTGCCACAATCAAATATTTTTATATCTTCATAAAGAAGTCGATACATATTGATCTCCTTCTCTTCACTTTTTTTTATATCCTTACCCAATTCATCAAGACAAAACTGAGATGAAATAAATGGATCATGCGAAACGACAACTTTTCCATCTGCAGATATTACTACATCCATTTCGAGTGTACTCACACCCAGATCTATCGCTTTTAAAAAAGCTGGAATAGAATTTTCAGGCATCAACCCACGACATCCTCTATGTCCTTGTATGTCAAATTGCTGGCAGTGCCCACCAACATTATAGATCATAAATAGTGAAAAATAAATAAATCGTTTCAATGTATTTTAAAAGGAATAAAATCAGTGATTACAATTTAAGATACAGAATTTTCGGATCAAAAAAAAAGCCGAATGATATCGGCTTTTATATATTCTATAAGTCAAACAACCCTTTATTGAGGGCGATTAAGGCTTCCTTTTTATATTTTGATTCTGTAAGAACTGATACATTATACTTACTCCCCCCATAGGAAATCATTCGTATGGGTATTTCTTCCAATGCATCAAATATCTTTTTGATTATCCCTTTTTTCTCAACTACGCTATTACCAACCATGCAAATAATGGATTGATCTTTGTCTACGGTTACGCTTCCAAAATCATCGAGTGCTTCAATAATTTGTGGTAATTTGGAGTCATTATCTATAGTAAGAGAAACTGCAACCTCTGATGTGGTAATCATATCGATCGGCGTTTTATACTTTTCAAATACCTCAAATACTTTGCTCAAAAATCCATAAGCCAAAAGCATCCGCGTTGATTTGATCTTTATGGCTGTGATCCCGTCTTTTGCAGCGATCGCCTTTATTTCCTTTGATTTTTCTTCACTGCTAATCATCGTTCCATAGGCATCTGGATCCATCGTATTTTTCAATTGTACAGGAATGTTAAATTGTTTTGCAGGAAGGATCGATGAAGGATGAAGTATTTTTGCACCAAAATAGGCAAGTTCAGATGCCTCATCAAAAGAGAGTTCAGCAACTGGCTTTGTTTTTTCTACTACTCTGGGGTCATTATTGTGCATCCCGTCAATATCAGTCCATATCTGGACCAATTCGGCATTAATTGCAGCTCCAACCAAGGAGGCTGTATAATCACTACCACCTCGTTTGAGGTTATCAATCTTTTGATCCGCATTCAAACAAATGTAGCCCTGGGTTACAAACAAATCATATCCATTATGTTTCTGAAGTAAGGCTTTTAGATTTTTTTGAATAAACTCCATATCAGGTTCATCATTCTCATCGATTGCCATATACTCGAGTGCCGGTAGCAAATTGTTCCGATATCCAGCTTCATCAAGATAAATTGAAAACAGTTTTGTTGACATCAATTCACCTTGTGCTAGTAACTCTTTAGTATAATTTTCATTAAAATCAACCTTTAGTAGTGAGCGGATAAAAGAGAAGTGCTCATTAATAACAAATTGTGCTTTTGCTTTACTATTCTCTTTTTCTACAAGCTCATCCTGGAATTTAAGGTAATGCTGGTATAAGGTTTCAATTTCTTTTGATGCCTCTTTACCCTTTCCATTAGACAAGTCCTCTCCAATTTTCACAAGGGAGTTCGTCGTTCCTGATAAAGCTGATAATACTACAATTTTAGGCCCTTCTGTAGATGTTACAATATCAGCAACCTTATGCATGCTTGAAGGTTTTCCAACAGAAGTGCCTCCAAACTTTAAAATTTTAATGGTAGACATGTATAAGTGTATTTAAAAAAATGAATTATGAATATATACTTTGTATTATTTAATTTATACTAAAAACCTAGCATTTTTATCGCCGTTGCAGCAGCTTCATCACCCTTATTCCCATGTTTTCCACCTGCCCTATCCAGTGCCTGCTGAAGATTAAGCGTTGTTAGCACACCAAAAATTACAGGTTTATCATATTTTAAAGCCACATTTGTAATTCCATTGGCTACAGCCTGGCAGATGTAGTCAAAATGAGGTGTTTCTCCCTGTATCACACATCCAAGACAAATCACTGCATCAATATCATCGGATTGGGCAAGCCATTGCGCGCCTAATGTTAGTTCATAACTGCCTGGAACCAACTTACGAAGTATGTTTTCCCTTTTGGCATTATTCTGTAATAAGGTATCGACTGCGGCCGAATAAAGTGCCTCAGTCACTTCTGAATTCCATTCAGATACAACAATTCCAAATTTCCGATCTGAAATATCCTTGATATTTTTGTTACTAAAAGCGCTGAGATTTTTATTTGATGAGGCCATATGTTAATTAATTTACATTAAAAAAGGGATAAAGCTTTTGCCTTATCCCTCTCAAAAGCTTTTTTATCCAATGTTATCCAGCATTAACCTTGCCTTCCAACCTTGCTTTATGTTTTCGTGCTGTCTGATACTCGCTGGAATTTACATACTCCTTTACGATTGTTTCATAACAGTTCAAAGCGGATTTAAAATCCTCTTTTAATTCATATACTACCGCAGCTTTGATCAGATATGCAGGCGTAGTGAATTCATTCGGTTCATAAGCTGCTGCTTTGTTGTAATAAGTCAATGCTTCGTCAAGGTTGCCCATTTCTACATTAGCATCTCCAATCAGAGCATAAGCTCTGGCTTGAATCAACAGGTCACTACTAGAGAACTTGCTTAAGTGATCAACCGCAGAAATATACTCCCCCTTTTTAAGAAGACAAGCTCCTGCATAATATTGAGCCAAATTGGCCGCTTCGGTAAAAGAATAATCATCAATAATTTTTATGAAACCCAGACTATTACCATCGCCGTTCAAAGCATTATCTAAACTATCGGCCTCAAAATAATAAACAGCCTGAAACATTTCGTTTTGTGCTGCCACATTTCTGTTTGTAATCCAATAATTATATAAAAAGTATGCACAGACCAATACTGCAATTACTCCTCCAAACACAAAAACCAGTTTCCTGTTTTTTTCTATAAATTCCTCAGTTTTACTGATTTGCTCAGCTAAAACTTCTGGATTTTCGAGTAACTCTTCTCCCTTACCTGGTTTTACTTTATTCTTCGACTTCGCCATCATTCAAAATTTCAGGATGCAAAAATAGTATATTTTAATTTTAAAAAAATATTTCGTGTCTTAATCCTTAATAAAAGGATAATCCGCCTGAGCATAAACATCCAAGTAAATTTCTGCTGGATCCGGGAATTTTGATTCTTCTGCAAATTTCACTGCATCCAAAACCACCTTTTTTACTTTAGCTTCTTCTCCCTGAAAATAGGCCTCATCAGCAAATTTATATTTCAACATAGACAATTTAACCTGCTCAATAGGATCTCGCTTTTTATATGCTTCAACCTCCTCCTTGGTTCGGTATTTTGCCGGATCCGACATGGAGTGACCTTTATATCGATATGTTCGAAATTCCAATAAGGATGGGCCTTCGCCCTTACGTGCTCTTGCAGCTGCTTTTGATACGGCATTATGCACATCTTCCACTTTCATGGCATCTACAGATTCTGATGGCATATCGTAGGCATCTCCCAATTTGGACAAATTGGTCACATTTGAAGTACGTTGCACAGAAGTCCCCATGGCATAGCCATTGTTTTCAATAGCAAAAATTACAGGCAACTTATAATGCATAGCCAAATTGAGCGCCTCATGAAATGCTCCCTGCCTAACAGCCCCGTCACCCATATAGGTGATGCAAAGTTTATCCGTTTTGTTGTATTTCTCTGCAAATGCAATCCCCGTTCCCAAAGGAATCTGTCCTCCAACAATACCGTGCCCTCCAAAGAAATGACGCTCTTTATCAAACATGTGCATCGATCCGCCTTTTCCTTTAGAGATTCCTGTCTCCTTACCATACATTTCAGCCATTATTGCATTAGGATCTGACCCCAATGCCAGTGGATGAGCATGGTCTCTATAAGCAGTGATATAACTGTCTCCCTTTTTTAATGCTGAAATAGCTCCAGAAGCACACGCTTCCTGACCAATATATAAATGGCAAAAGCCGCGGATTTTTTGTTGGCCATACAACTGACCGGTTTTTTCTTCAAATCTTCGCATCAAAAGCATACTTTCAAACCAATATTTATAGGTTTCTTTTGAAAATGGTGCTTTTGATGATGTTGTTGTACTTGTCTTCTTTTCCTTTGCTGTTGCCATACGAGATTGCTTAATTGTTTTAATTTTGCAAGACTTTATGATTTAAAACCCAAAACCAACTCAGGGGTTTTAAAAGCGATGCGAAATTAAATAAAAACATTCAACAAAGAAATTTATGTATCTTGAAAATCTATATTTGGCCAATTTCAAAAATTATTCTGAGGCCAAAATAGTATTTTCAAAGTACATCAATGCGCTCGTCGGCGACAATGGAAGTGGGAAAACCAACCTCCTGGATGCAATCCATTTTCTTTCGATGACAAAAAGCGCATTTATCCCCATTGACAATTTGTGCATAAGTCACGATCAGCCTTTTTATAGTATTATTGGCCGATTTTTACAAAAGGAAAAAACAATTGAGGTGAATAACTCCCTGCTCAGGGGTAAAAGAAAAAAGATTCAGATCGATAAAAATCCTATAGATAAAGCCGCAGATATCATCGGCGAGTTTCCAATCGTGCTGATCGCTCCAAATGACCACGACTTGATCAGTGAAGGTGGTGAAACCCGAAGAAAATTTTTTGACAGCATCATTTCACAACTTAACCGGTCATACCTTATAAATCTGATCGATTATAATCATGCTTTGAAACAACGAAACCGTTTATTGAAGCAATTTTCAGAATCAGGAAAAATTGACCATGATCTGTTGGAACCCTACGATCGAATTTTACTTAATTTGGCAAAAGAGATCTCCAAAGTTCGTGCTTCTTTTTGTGATATTTATGTAAAAAAAATCATGACACATTATGCTTACCTTTCAGATGGGAAAGAATTGATAAGCCTGACGTATGATTCACAGGTACAGCATAAAAATTTTGCTTCAAATTTTCATGGTTCACTCCAAAAAGATTTGATCCTACAACGTACAAATGTTGGAGTACATAAAGACGATTACCTATTTGAAATGGATGGATATCAGCTCAAAAAGTTTGGTTCACAGGGACAGCAAAAATCCTTCTTGATCGCACTGAAGCTTGCGCAATTTGATATTATACGTGAAGAAAAGGGTTTTAAGCCCATCCTTTTGATGGATGACATTTTCGACAAATTGGATGACCATCGTATTCAAAAGCTCACCGAAATGATCGAGCACCATGAATTTGGACAAGTATTTATGACCGATGCCCGGCCTGAACGCACCCGGCATTTCCTTGAAAAATTAAATATCGAATGGCGGATTATTAGCGTAGATAATGGTACCTTGGTAACTGAAAAATAGTGTACAATCCATGAAATATAAGGACAAATTTGCCCAGCGAAAATCAGATACATCGAGCCTGAAAGAAGCCATCGATGCGATGATTGATTCTTATAAACTCCGGGGTAAATTTGATGAAAACAAATTAATCAACTCATGGGAATTGATGATGGGAAAACCAATTTCCCGCCGAACGGATAAAATGTTTATTAAGGATAAGATACTTTTTGTAAAGCTTAACTCTGCCCCACTACGGCAAGAGCTTACCATTGCTAAAGTCAAAGTGCTGGAAATCATCCATAGAAGTTTTGACAAGGAATTGGTATCAGATGTGAGGTTTTATTAAAAAAAGGCCCTTCTCCATTGCTGAAAAAAGGCCTTAAAATCAATTTATTTTTGTTTTCTACTTAGCTCCAAAAATTGTCCATCCGGCATATACCTGCACAACTGAGTTTTTAACCGTAGTATCATTTGATAGATCATTGACATTGGTAAAACCCCAGACATATCTCAATCCAGCATTGAAACCCAAAGGTAGGTGAACCGTTGCGCCAACTGCCAATCCAAAATCACTCTTTTTTATTTCATCTTTAATGTCATCACCATCAATTTTGGCTCCTAACAAGGTACTAAATTGAGGACCAGCCTCAATACTTAAAACACTTAAAGGTTTCCATCTGACCAGAACAGGAATCGACATATAGTCAAATTCGCTTGTAGTGCTTGGCAACTCAGACCCTTGTGAAGAATACAACAATTCAGGCTGAATTCCCCATTTTTCAGAAAATGCAAGGACTAGATAAGCTCCTCCATGGAAGCCTGTTTTGCTATCTGTGCTGATATCTGTAATGGATTGATTGGCAAAATTGGCTCCGGCTTTAATCCCTAAACCAACACCCTGAGCATGGATTTTTGAAGAAATTGTTACTAATGAAATAATAGCAATGGATAAAAAGATCTTTTTCATGGTACATTTTTTAGTTGAAGATGCAAAGATTGAATAATTATAAAACTTTAAAGACGAATGAGCAAAAATGTTGCCATTATGTAATGAAAAAGTGATTTTTAAATTCAATATACACCAACTACACTAATGTGCCTCCAACCAATTGCCCCCAAATCCCAAGCCAATTTCCATTGGAACTTCCAGCTTAATGGCGGTCTTCATAAATTCAGGAATTTGTTTTTGCAGCAATTCCTTTTCTGAATGATGTACATCAAAAATCAATTCGTCATGAACCTGAAGGATCATTTTTGATATCAGCTTTTCATCCCTCATCCACTTATGAATGTTGATCATCGCTACTTTGATCATGTCAGCGGCACTGCCTTGTATGGGTGCATTGATGGCGTTGCGCTCGGCAAAACCACGCATCGTGGCATTTTTGGAATTGATATCCCTCAAATAGCGCCTCCTACCCAGAATCGTTTCCACATATTCATTTTCACGGGCATCGTTGATGACCGTGTCCATATAAGTTTTCACTGATGGAAATTCCTCAAAATAGGCATTGATAATATCTGCAGCTTCCTTCCTGGGTATCCCCAGTCGTTGTGACAATCCAAAAGCAGAAATACCATATATTATTCCAAAATTCGCTGTTTTAGCTTTTCGGCGCATATCATCGTCAACTTCCTCTAATGGAACGTTAAAGATCTTGCTTGCTGTGGTAGCATGAATATCGCGCCCATTTTTGAATGCTTCGATCATACTTTCATCTTTCGCGAAAGCAGCCATGATGCGCAATTCAATTTGTGAATAATCCGCTGACATCAAAGTATGGTTTGAATCCCTTGGGATAAATGCCTTCCTTATTTCCCTTCCCTTTTCAGTTCTAATTGGAATATTTTGCAGGTTTGGATTGGTGCTGCTCAATCGACCAGTTGCCGCCACCGCCTGATTGTAGGAAGTATGGATTCTGCCATCTTTTTTGCTGATCAGCAAAGGGAGAGCATCTACATAAGTAGATTTGAGTTTTTGAAGCTCCCTGAAATCCAGTATTTTGGAGGCAATCGGATGTTCGGCTGCCATCCAGGACAGCACCTCTTCACCAGTAGCATACTGACCTGTTTTCGTCTTTTTAGGTTTTTCTACGAGTTGCAGTTTATCAAAAAGCACCTCTCCTAATTGTTTTGGAGAAGCAATATTAAATTTCACTCCGGCAATTTCATAAATCTCCTTTTCTACCTGGGCACTTTCAACCTCCAACTCTTTTGATAGCTGTTGAAGTGTCGATTCATCTACGGTTACACCCTCATATTCCATATCTGCCAGCACATTTACCAATGGAATCTCTACATCATACAAGAGATTTTCGAGACTTTTTTCTTTAACAATTGGTTCAAATACCTGCTTCAATTGCAAAGTGACATCTGCATCCTCACCTGCATATTGTGCAACCTTTTCTACCTCTGCATCCCGCATTGATCCCTGTTTTGATCCTTTCGAGCCAATTAAAGTTTGTATGGAAACAGGGGAATAATTCAGGTAATTTTCGGAAAGCACATCCATATTATGGCGCATATCCGGTTCGAAAAGATAATGAGCCAGCATGGTGTCAAACAATTTTCCTTTTACTTCAACACCGTAATTTTTGAATACGAGGATATCATATTTCAAATTTTGACCAATTTTCCCAATGGATTCATTTTCTAAAACTGGTTTTAAAAGACTTATTATTTCCATGGCTTTTTCGCTGTCTTCAGGAACAGGAATATAATATGCTTCACCAGGATTATAGGAAAAGGCTATGCCCACCAATTCTGCCTCTCTGGCATCAATGCTTGTTGTTTCTGTGTCAAAACAAAACTCTTCCTGAAACTCCAGGTAGGTAACTAATTTTTTGATCATCTCATGTGAGTCGATCAGGTGATAATCATGCGTTGTATTAAATAAGTTCTTCCTTTCGCTCTGTTCGACCACTTCTTCAGTGACAACTGATTTTACTTCGCCTGCCTTTTGAGGCGATACCCCAAACATGGATAATTGGGCATTTTCTGGATTAACTATTCCTTTTGCTGAAGCTCCAAATACCCTGGAAGCAAGTGTTCTAAATTCCAGTTCTTCGAATAACTCTTTTAATTTCTCTTCATTAAATCCATTGTATTCCAGAGACTTTTCATTGAAATCGACGGGGACATCCAAAATAATGGTGGCCAGTTCTTTCGACAAAATTCCCTGTTGAGCGAAATTCTCCACATTTTCCTTTTGCTTCCCTTTCAGCTTGTGAGCATTTGCGATCAGATTTTCAACGCTACCGAATTCTTTTAAAAGTTTAACTGCAGTTTTTGCCCCAATTCCAGGTATCCCAGGGATGTTATCCGATGCATCTCCTTGCAATCCAAGGATGTCTCTAACCTGGTCAACAGTATCGATATCAAATTTTTTCAACACTTCATCTATGCCAAGAATATCCACGGCATTACCCATAAAAGCTGGTTTGTATAGGTAAATATGTTCTTCCACCAGCTGAGCATAATCCTTATCCGGAGTCATCATAAATACTTCAAATCCATTTTTTGAAGCCTTTTTCGCAATGGTACCAATGACATCATCTGCTTCAAATCCACTCTTTTCCAAAATTGGAATATTGAAACATTTGACTAATTCTTTGACTATTGGAATTCCAATTTTAATGTCTTCCGGTGCTTCTTCGCGCTGGGCTTTATAATCCGGGAACATATCATGACGAAAAGTAGGACCCGGCAAATCGAACGCAACGCCAATATGAGTAGGTTTTTCTTTATTGATGATTTCGATAAGCGAATTAGTAAATCCAAGCACTACTCCTGTGTTTAAACCTTTGGAGTTGATGCGTGGATTTTTACTGAATGCAAAATGTGCTCGAAATATCAATGCCATCGCATCTAAAAGAAATAACTTTTTCCCTGGTGAGGTCATAATTTATGGATAAGTAAAAATGAAGTAAGGATTTAATTAAATGAAATATCCCATGAAAAGCAAAGCAGCTTATTCATTATAAATTGTAAACAAAACTGTTTCCCCGACAGCCTGTAGTGTTTGTTTATTAATGATGCTCATATTATCATTTCGGGTATGATGATATTCTCCAAAATAATAGCTCGGTGAATTTGGATTGTATTCTACTATGTCGATCATGGGAATTTTGGCGTCGCGGTTTACAAATATGTGATCATCCATTATTCCCGGACTATTGGTATTGACAAAATAGTTGGAATACCCGAGACTCCGTGCTGTATCCCAAACCTTTTTTACTACTTTCGGTGAAAATTGCATCGAGCCTCCCTCCTTGAAAAACTGTGCATTTTTAGCGCCAACCATATCCAAAAGTATCCCATAATACGCAGAATACTTGGGGACATGAGGATTTTTTGCCCAATACTGGGATCCCAGGCACCACCAGATTTGAACCAAGCCATTTTTCATTGGCGTATTTTCTACATCTTCATGTTCACCGAAATCTTCCCCATCAAATAAGGCTATGTCTATCCCAGTATTAGGCATTTCATTTCTACTCAATATTCTGGCCACTTCCAATAATACTCCCACTCCGCTTCCCCCATCATTGGCTCCATCAAAGGGATCGTATCTCCCTTCGATATCCTTATCTGCAAAAGGTCTGGTATCCCAATGGGTTGCCAATAAAATACGCTTTTGTGCTCCTGGGTTATAACTTGCTATTATATTTTTTAGATGCAACAAAGATCCGTCATAGGCCTGCTCAGTGAATTCCTGTACGTGAACTTTAGCGCCATATGATTTCATTTTATTTACCAGGTACTCTCCACAACGTTTATGTGCATCTGTATTGGGTACACGCGGGCCAAAATCTACTTGTTTTTGAATAAAGTAAAAAGCAGAGTCGTTATTAAACGATGGAACAGTAATCGCTTTTTTAGTCGGATGTACAGAAGTCTGATCGACTGACTTATTACTGCTTTCACATTGAAAGAAAACAATTATTATTGTAAAATAAATAAATATCTCTATTCTCATCACTGCTCCTCGTAAGCCCAACCAACTGATTCTTTCATATCTTTCAACACTACACCATAAAGCTTAAGCTTTGCCCTAATTTCATCGACCTTATCATAGTCTTTGGCTGTTTTAGCTTGTTTGTAAAGATCAAGAATGATATTGATAATCCCTTCCACATCAGCGGGCTTTTCTTCCTTCAATCCAAGGACTTCTTCGACCAGTAAAATATAGGTATTCATGAGTTTTGTAAAGATCTCCTTTCCCAATTCACCACTTTTCAGATTACCTGTAGCGATCGAATTTATCTTTTTTAGTAAATTGAAAATATGCGCTATGGCTTGAGCTGTATTGAAATCATCATTTAATGCGCGATAGCAATTGTCTATAATTCCATTTACCTGATCTATAGTCTTTGGATTAATTTCAGAATCATTATCCATGGAAAATTTGGCATTTTTTGCCAGAACCAATCCGTTTATAATTTTTTTATACCCTTTAGCAGCTGCTTTTAAGGCATCATTGGAAAAGTCAAGCGTACTCGAATAATGAGACTGAAGCATAAAAAACCGCACAGTCATCGGACTATATGGCTCACTGAGTAATGAATGAGATCCAGTAAATAATTGCTCTGGTAGAAATGAGTTCCCCAAAGATTTGCTCATTTTCTGCCCATTTACTGTAAGCATATTGGTATGTAGCCAATACTTAACGGGCTGCTTTCCATTGGCGCCAACCGATTGGGCAATTTCACATTCATGATGAGGAAATTTCAAATCCATTCCACCACCGTGAATGTCAAATGTCTCACCTAGATATTTAGAACTCATCACGGAACATTCTAGATGCCATCCCGGG
>JAHEMV010000557.1 GCA_024643455.1 Cytophagales bacterium | reverse complement strand
CAAAATCGGCGTTGTCAACTCAAGGGATCAGGCTATGGCAACCCAAGAAATATTGAAATGGAATTTTATCGATCCGGAAAGAATAGCCGTTTGGGGTTGGAGTGGCGGTGGTAGTATGACGCTAAATCTGCTTTTCAGGTATCCTGAAATATATAAAACAGGTATGGCTATAGCGGCAGTGGCCAATCAATTGTACTATGATAACATCTACCAGGAAAGATATATGGGTGTTCCTTGGGAAAACGGAGCGGATTTTAAGGAAGGCTCTCCAATTACCTATGCCAAAAATTTGAAAGGAAATTTGCTTTATATCCATGGGACTGGAGATGACAATGTACACTACCAAAATGCCGAAGCGTTGATCAATGAACTGGTTGCTCAAGGTAAACAATTTGATTTGATGGTTTATCCAAATCGTTCGCACAGCATTAATGAAGGTACAGGAACCACGTTGCATTTATATCATCTGCTATACAACTACCTAAGTGAGCATACACCGCCAGGAAGTAAAAATTAAAGTGACGATTATTTTTTAGATTCAGGTATTTCGCACCTGGATGAATTCATTTTAGATAGTAAAGAATTCCCAAAAACTTTACGCTCAATTTTATTGCCAGCGATTTAAATTATTTTGGTAGAAATGAAAAAGATCAAATTTCACTTATTTATCCTTTAATAATGTTATAATTTAGTTAAGATTACGAAAGTATTTTTTCATAGCACCTGCTTTTTAGAAAATGCGTCCAACACACAATAATAAGGTTGAATATAAACTGTTCCTTACTGCTTGTCTGATAGGGATAATCGTATCTTTGATCCTTTTCATTTTTGATGCACTTGTTGTTAGAGAAATTATTCCTTCTGTTATAGAAGCGTCAAATATGTTTATTTTTTTATTTTTCTTCTATCAGGTTAAATTCAAAAACCGGTTGCAACAAATGCTGACACCATTTCTGGTGGTTGTTCTGATAATTTTTAATGTAATATGGTTTACACATGGAGGGCTAAACCTTGCCAACTCATTAAAGTTTTTACTCATCTTATTGTTGGTTATTATGATTTCAACACCCAAATCACGTCCGGTTTTTTTGACGTTGATATGCTTTAATCTTATTATATTCACTGCATCTGAGTTTATCTTCAGGGACAACAACAGTCAAATAAAAGACATTGAATTTTTAATCGAAAGTTCCGTTACTCTGTTTATTTCATTTGGAGTTTGTTCGTATTTTTTACTCTATTTCAAAAAACATTATGATTTAGAGCGTGAGCTGGTAAACAAACAAAACTTTGAACTGGATGCATCAAATTCTGAAATAGAAGCACAAAATGAGGAACTTGTCCAGTACCAGGAAGAGGTGATGGCGCAACGGGATTTTATTGAGGAGAAAAATAAAATACTGGAGTTACAGGCAATAGAACTCGAAAGAGTAAATGATGAAAACCGAGCTATCAACGCTACCCTCGAAAAAACGGTTACTGAAAGAACTAAAAAGCTAATGGATCTTAATAATGATCTTGATCTTTTGGTATATCGGAGCTCACATGATTTTCGAAGGCCGCTTACAACCTTGATGGGATTGTATGAAATCGCTCGACTTACAGTAAAAGATGATCTGAGCAGGGAGCTTTTTAACAAGGTCAATAGTACTGCACAAAATATGGATAAAATGCTGTTGAAGTTTTTTATGCTTTACAACATCAATCACTTTCGTACTATGACTGAAAGCAATACCCTTAGTGATATTATAGAAAAAATAGATCGGAGACTTATTTCACGGAAAAAGGACATCTCCTTCAATCATAAATTAGAATTGTATACATATTATGAAAAAGATGCCAGAAATAGCCTTATTGAAATCATTCTTGAAAATCTAGTCGAAAACTCATTGATTTATAATCATAAAGCACATATCGAGATTGACTTGAAAATTATCGAAAAGGATGGAATGATACGGATTTCACTTCAGGACAATGGAAATGGAATTCCAGCTTCTTTCCGTGGTAAAGTATTTGATATGTACTTTCGTGGCAGTACCTTATCACAAGGTAATGGCCTTGGCCTTTATGTTACCAAACGCGCAGTTGATTTGCTAAACGCCACGATGACACTTGACAGCATGGAAGACGAATTTACAAGTTTTAGTATAGTCTTTAATATTTAATGCATTATCTGAAACTGGACTTGCCAAAGCTTCACTCAATCCAGGTTACCTTATCATCAATAGGTTTTCGTTTGCTATTTGGCCATTTACCACCTGGCATGCCCATGTACATAAAACCCAATAATTTATCCTTTGGGCCCAGACCAAAAAATGATTTTGCTTCTTCAAAATAGGTAACTCCTCCAGATCCCCAATAACATCCAATACCGAATGCTGAAGCAGTCAAATACATGTTTTGAACGGCGCAAGCTACCGCTTCAATTTCTTCGATCTCCGGTAAACGCTCCTTTTCATCGCGTTTCATTCCAATGGCAATTACATGCGAAGCCAATAGTGGTTTGTTTTTTAAAGTCTCATAGTTTTTTTCTTCAAAAACACCCCGTGATGTAGCGACTTGTTTATAAAGTTCCGACATGAAATCACCAAGCTTTTTCAAACCTTCACCTGAAAATACAGTAAACCTCCAAGGTTCAGAAAGCTTGTGCGTAGGCGCCCAATTGGCATTTTCGAGGATCTCTTCTATGATCTCTTTTTTGATGATTTCACCAGAATACTGTGCCGGATAAATTGATCGTCTGTGTCTGATCAACTTTGAGATCTCCTCTTTATTGAAATTTTCCATGAAATTAAATTTTATTAAAATATATTTTTATTCCTCCAAAATAATTGCGTTCAGGTGCAGCATTAAAATACCGGCCTCCAAAAGCATTTAAATCATTTCCTAAACTATATTTTTCATTGAGCAGGTTGTCCACTCCCAAGAAAAGATCAACCATATGCTTTTTCAGAAAATCTATTTTCCAACCTGCTTTCACAGTCACCAGTTCATAACTATCAGCATAGGTGGTGTTGGCATCATTCAATGGTATTCTATCCGTAAAGTTGTAGGTAAGATTTAGAAAGCCTCCATTCCGTGTTTCCAGGTCTAATGTAGTCACAGAAATATTAGGCGCTGTTCCTGTGAGTTTATTTCCGGAATAATCAACATTGGCTCCCCCACTCTCTTTTTCGTAATTGTTGAAGGTGAAATTGTGATACGTGTAAGCTGTTTGGATCTTGAATAAAGTAATGGATTTTTGTTGGTTTTTAATGAATGCATAACTGAGCAATGCCTCTAATCCCAATTGAGATGTACTACCGGCATTTTCAAATAAAACGGTTCCCATATCATTGGTTTTACTCACTATGGTTTGGGTTTGTCCCATTATAAATGCGGTAACATCATAATACAAATTTTCATTCTTTGTATTTCCCCTGAATCCGATTTCATAA
>JAHEMV010000092.1 GCA_024643455.1 Cytophagales bacterium | reverse complement strand
CCCTGACTTTGCAAGGGATTTTTTTTCATTTAATGATTTAAGGTATTATAATTTGCAAAGGCTTGAATACCCAAGTTTGATGGTTTATAAAAATTATGACATGACTGCTTTCAAATATGTCGTGGTAGCCAGATTTTCACAAGGGTTCCTTTATTTGGCGTACTCTCAATGAGCAGCTGTCCTTTCAACTTCACTACAGCTTTCTTTACAATGTAGAGTCCAAGTCCATTACCTTTGGATTTTTCACTGCTTCTGAAATACATATCAGTCACATTTTCCAAATAGTTTTGTCCGATACCAATTCCATTATCAGAAATGAGAATTTCTACACCATCACCTTCCTCTTTGGCTTCTAAACGTATATATGGGGAATCCTGGCTCCGGAATTGAATGGAATTTTCAATCACATTTTCTACAATAGTCTTGATGAAGGCTGGATAACTGACTATAACCTGTGTAACTGAATCTTTAATCTGCACATTTATTTTAGCATCCGATAATTCTTTTCTGAAAGCAAAGCAAACATCTTCAAAGACTCCCGGAAATGATATCTGTTTTACAGATAAATGTTCAGAGCCGACATCACTGATTGATTGTAATTTGCCAAGCATCCGGTCAAAGCTTATGGTTGTTTCCTTAACCTTCTCAAATAATTCGAGCGCTGACAAATCTTTTACCGTGTATTTTGCCACTTCTGCTAACCCGGCGAGGCTGGACAAAGGCCCACGAAAATCATGGGAGGAGCGATAGAAAAATGTATCAAGCTCCTGATAAGCTTGCTCAAGTGCCACTGTGCGATCCCGCACGTGCTTTTCGAGATTTTCATTGAGATTTAGGATCAACTGGTTGCTTTCGGTGAGCTCTTCCGATTGGGCTGCCATTTCTTCACTTTGTTCGGCAATTTCCTTGTTCAGTTGGATCAACTTCTGATTGGCCTCTGTAAGCTCCAGCGCTTTTTTCTCTACTTCCTGCTGTTTTTCGACCAGGTTTTTATTGAGCAAACTCAAATGATTATTTGCTTCAAGAAGCTTTTCTGACTGTGACTGGATCTCTTCATTATTTTCCTGCAATTCGAGGTACAACTTTCTCGTCTTACTATAGTACTTATAAATATAAATGGTGAGTATCACCATGATAATGAAGCCTAATAGACCAGTAGTTATGATTATATTCTTTACTCTAAGATTCGCATTCTGAATTTCGATTTGATCCTTCTGCAATTGCTGGCTCTTTGTTAGCATCTCAATTTCATGTTTTTGCTCATTTACTTGATAAGCCGCCTGAATGCTCAGCATCCTGTTGGTTATTAATGTCATTGCAAGTGAATCTTTAAGGGCCTCCAGTTTCAGGCTGTGTTGAAGTGCAGTTTGTATATCGCCTCGTGCAATTAGTATGGTTCGGCGCGATTTATACAATTCAATAAGAAGATCCATATCATCCCTAGTCCTCATGGTATTCTTATTTAGTTCCTGTTCTGCCATAATGAAATATCTCACTGCTACATCAAATTCTTTTTTTAATATGGCAATGTTGCCTAAGCGCAGGTAGTTCCATCCTAATACCCTCATTATCTGCATTTTTTCAGCGATGGCGTTACTCTTCTCCAAAGTGACTTGTGCTTCATCCAGTCGGCCCATTTCTATAAAGAGATCGCTCATATTTGCCAGGGTATTAGCAATTTCAACCGGGTGGTTCATATTTGTACGAATACGCAATGCGTCCTGAAATTCACTTAGGGCCTTGTCGTATTTGCGGATGTCCGTGTCGATTACCGCGAGTAAATTGAGTGCAGAACTTTCCTCCTTTTTATAGTTGAATTGTCGCGCCTCGACCAGTATCTTCTCTACCGTCTCTTTTGCAGCATCTATTTGATCGGTGCCATAGTAATTCCATGCCAGAACGGTGTAGGCCCTGATTTCTTCATTTTTAAAGGCTTTTTCTTGGCAAACTTTTATGGCTTCCAAACACTTTGAAATGCTCAGGTCGTAAAAGCCGAGCAATTCTAGCATTTCCGATATATGGATCGTGACCCTTACATAATCAGTGATATTGCCGGTTTTTGTATAGAACTCATTTACATTATTCAACAGCACTAATGCTTCTTTGAATTTTCCTTCCAAGACAAGAATGACGGCCTGCTGACGATCAATATCATTTTGAAGATCGGGGTACTTCGCAATTTTATTGAGTTCTTCTGCTTGATTTATATAGAACTTAGCTTTCACTAAATCCAATTGATCAAGGTGCCAGCTTGCCAGATTTACAAGAACATCTATCAGCAATACTTTATCTGGAAGCAGCTTCCTGATAGCATAGGAACGCATCAGGTATTCGTATTCAAGTTTTGGTTGCGAAGTGAGTTTGTACAATCTTGAAAGATGATTGTAAACCGTGGAAAGTTGCCAGGGATTGAGGCTATCCTTCAGTACCAGATAAGATTGGTCATAATAATATTTAGCCGAATCGAAGCCGCCTGTATTGCGAAACACATTGCCCAATTGCGTGAGTGCATAGCCCTTTAAGCCACTCTCCTTTGCTTTGTTGGCTAAATTCAAACCTTTTCTCAAAAACGAAAATGCGGAATCTGGATTGCCGTGTAAATTTTCCGTTAGGCCTTTATAAATATTGGCCTCAGCGAGCCCTTTAGTATAGTCATTTTCTGCAGCAAGTTTAAGTGACTTCTGCAAAGCTTCGTCTGCCAATTTTAAATCAACCGCAATTGTTAAAAAAGCATAGCTATTAAGCGCGTCAATTTTACGAGTTCCTGTACTACTATTTATAATTTGTTGGATACTATCGATTTCAGCGATTTGCCCACTTAATGTTCCTTGTGTAAAAAGTGACCCAAGAAATATGAAAATTAAAAATCTACTTCCGGTTAAATGCATATTATTCCTGATCGCATTATCATGGTATAAATTAAAGTAAAAGTTACAATAAATTATAATTGTAAAAATTAATGCTTTAAGATAAGTATTTCGATTTAGGAAGATTCTCGGTTATTTATATCAAATCAGTATTGCAAGTGCTTTACGTGTTGTACGATCGCTTTTTTTTTCAGGTGTGATTGCTCGTTTTATATTTTGCGCGTCCAAAATTCTGCGAAATCATTTAATAAAACATGCAGAAAACTCCTGTGGCGTTTATTTTTATCAAATGCTAATTGAAGTAGTACCATTCAGGCAATCCTGTATCCAATCTATTTTTGATCGGGATCATGGACAACACGCAGATGGATCTGACCTTTTACCAGTTTTGTATACTCATCAATGGTATGTTTTGTGTCATTTGTCTGATCGATAAAAACACTAGAACCATTATTGGCATTGAACAGGAAGACAGATTTTTTATTCATCCCCATATTGCTTACTTTCTTTTTATAGGAATCCTGCTTCAATTTAAAGTTGTACTCGTTTTGCATTTTATCCAGTTTCACATTTCCGGTAGGAGCAGTTACCTGCGATTGAGTTACATTATCGATGATTTCCGCAGCAATGTCCATCACCTCACTCGCATTTTCCTCCACCTTATTTATATCTACAAACATATGATTGGCAATGGCCCCCATATCTTCCTTATAGTATTTCCTTAAATCAAACGGTTTGGGCTCGTATCCATATGTATAATTGATCGGCATCATAAATGCACTGTCCTTTTTCGATAGATCACATAGGTCAATTTTGAATTCGGGCAAGAATGCTACCATATCTTTGGGACCACTATAGTCAAATGTAACCAGGTTGTCATCATTATCCCTAAGTGTTTTACTCCCTGATTTCACTATAAGTGGAATTGCTACTCGTTGTTCATTGGCATCCCTATAATCAGATTCAAAAAGTATCATCCTCCAGGAACAGCTGTCAGGATACAATCGTACGTAAACTTTATCTTTAGTGTAAATTGTTCCTGTGGTTTTCAGTTCCAGTTTATCATCGTCATCTACTTTTTCAAATATAAAATCAAGATCAAGGGTCATGGCAAAACGATTAAAATCCATCGCCATATTAAATTCTTTCATTGGTTCAATTTCATCGTCTACGCCTAATAATTGCCTTTGTCGCTCCAAACCAAGGTGTTGTGCCATATTCAGCGCAAAATTGTAATTTTTCAGATCCATTTGTTCTTTCAACATTTTGGAATAATCGAAATGGAGCATTCCAGCCATGTTAATAGATGTTCCTGTTTCGTCTTCAATCCCCAAAAGTTGCTTTTGTCTTTCAAAACCTAGAACTAGCGGAATAACTGTCTTGGCATATTCAAAGTTATTGCCATACCTGTCTTGCAATAATTTAACTTTAATACTCATTCGATTCGTGAGAGGCATAATATTTGCGAACTCACCACCTTCCATTCCCAATAAAGCCTTAATTCTCTCTATACCAAGCCTTAACCGTATGATCTCGGCTTCCTTCTCCATGAATTCTTCATGCCATTTTTCATCTTCCAGCTTTTCTCTTTCGACTATTTTGGGATCACAGAAAGCACAAATACCAATATCTTTTCTTGGTGGTGCTGGGAACTGGTCCACAGGCGGCAATTGTGCTTCCAGTTCATCAGCTCTTTTTTCAGCTGCTTTTATCCTGGCGACAACATCATCAAGTTCATCCGAATATGTAATATTATAATCATCGCCAATACTTGGTCCCCTGGAGGGTACATCCTCAATCCAACTATCATTTGGTTTAGAAATCCCCAGGTCTGGCACATCGATCGTATTTTTTGCAGCTTTGTCATATCGTTCCTCAATATCATCATATACCTTCAGGCTGTTTATAAGGAAAGGATAATACAAGGTCCCATTTTTCATTTTGATAAATTCATCAATCAACTCATCCTTGCGTTGCTCTGATTTCTCAAGTTCTTCAACCAGGTGCTTGAATGGATCGCTTTTTGTCTCCGGTTGGGAAACCACCCTGTTTTTTGATTTTTGAAATTGAACTACCATTGCTCTTGTTGTTACCAGCGTACTGTCATTAATCTTTTTGCCGGTGTACCAGAGCAGTCGGTCTTTGGCCTGATCAGGAGTGGGTGGCTTCACTGGTTGATTGAGATTGATTGGCACAATGGGTGAATTGTAAGCTGCCTTGGCTGTCGGTACAGCTTTGACAACTGCTGGTTGTGGACCGGATGGCATTCCAGCCATTTTCTGAAATGTTGCCAGCATTTTCTTAGAGGTAGCAAGCTCTTTCTGGAGTTCCGGAACATCTTCAGGATAGTTGATCTTGGCATCAGCAATTTCAGCTTCAATATCCTTGATTTCATTTTGCATATCTAGGATATCCTGCTTAAAATCATCTTTGGAATTCTGTGAATTAACAGAAACTGAAACAACTAGAATTAGTAGGGCGACGAAAATGAGTTTCATGGTATATGGGTTTTTCCCATAAAACTACTCAGCCTAAAACTTCAACACCTCCCCTTTTTTGGTGATATTTTGCCAAGTTAAGAAAGTCTGAATCTTATATTATCAAATCAATATTTGTGGTAGTTCCTTTGTCAAGTTCAGATTGCACATCCATGGTTCCTTTAAGAAAATCGACACGATTCCGAATATTATTCCATCCAATTCCAGGAGAATCTTTAACGACTTGTACATCAAATCCTTTGCCATCATCCTCCACTGTAATGGTCAGATGATCGTCATGCAAAGCCAACTGAACATATATATTTGTTGCCGCCGCATGCCGAACAATGTTGTTTAGCAATTCCTGTACTATTCTGTAAATGGTGATGAGCGCCGTTTGATCCGCTTCCAATTTATCCAGTGAAATCGATTGATAGGAAACCTCCAGTGCTCCGGTATCTGTAATTGAGTCACAATAATCTTTCAATGAAGCATCCAATCCGAATTTCAATAAAGTCTCAGGCATCATATTGTGCGCTACTTTTCGTAATTCAATTATCGATCCATCAAGCATATCGAGGCTGCGATCAAACAATTGTTGCTCATCTGAACTCTTTGCCAATGCTTCCTTTATATGCATGAAGGATAGTTTAATCCCGGAAAGCATGCCTCCCAATCCATCGTGAAGGTCCCTGGCCAGACGCGTTCTTTCTGTATCCTGACCTTTAAGCACTGCTTCGGTTGCGGTAAGCTTTTTTTCGATTTCAAACTCCCCGATCCTACGTTCATGCAATTCCTTTTCCTGCGAGAGTATTAATTGTTTCTGCCGATAGCTTCTTATTAGTAAAAAACCAATAACAAGAATAGTAATAATTATACCACACAGTATTAGCAGAAAATACTGATTTTGACGAATGCGCAATTCCTGTATGGCCTTGTCCTGTTCCAATTGGTTGATCTGCTGAACTTTTTGTTGAGTTTCGTATTTGGTTTCCAGGTCCTGTATGTTGTTTAGTATTCGCTCATTAACCGTCAGGTTTACTATAGAATCCTCTTTGAATTGATATCGTTGGAAATCAGCGTATTCCTTTTTCACTAGGGCAATCAAACCGAGCAACGAATAGGCATTTGCCAGAGGTTCTAAAAGACTTAAAGATGCCGCCTTTTCTTCCGAAAGTTGGGCAAATTTTAATGCATCCGTCAACTTTGATTCAAATAGGTAATAGTACCCTAGACTTAAATAGGCAGTGGATTCGCCTGAAATATCTTCCAGTTCTATAGCTAATTGTGCTCCCGCTTCAGCATATGTTTTAATTTTATTAAACTCCCCTGACTTGCGATAAGCATCTGCAAGGTTGATTAATATGGATTCCTTGACATAAATGTTGTTTGTTTCCTCCGCGATTTTCAATGCTTCCTCCAGGCTATTGATGGCTTGAAGCAATTTGCCTTCATTGATATATGTCAACGCCAGATTATCAAGATTAACACCCAGGTTATACAAATCATTTGTTTCCCTGGCAAGAGACACTGCATTTTCAGCATATTCTCTCGCTTTTTCAGGTTGTTTTAGCTTGATATAAATAATCGCCAGATTATTGAACAAGATAGATTGGTATTGTTGGTTTCCGGATTTTCCAATCAGATCGCTGGCTTGCAAAAAATAATCAATGGCATTTTCATACCGCTCTAAATGAAGGTATGAATTTGCTACATTGCCCAGACATGCCGCTAATTGTTCCAGGGTTCCATTGTTTTTTGCCAATTCTACCGATTTTAAGTTCAGTTGTAAGGCCGTATCAAATTTATTCTGCGTATTGAAAACATAGGTGATATTTGACAGGTACTTCATTGTCCCCGTGATGTATCCCAACTTTTCGCTAAGATCCCTTGCTAATACATAAAAATAAATGGCCGAATCAGGCAGGTTATTTTCGTATTGCTGGCCAATACTGATATAAAGTAGTACCCGGTTGGTGTCTTCAGGTATAGATGAGAGCTCTTGAATAAGTCTATTTCGATCCAGAATTTCCTGTGCCGACGTTTCTGTAAAAGAAATGAATGAAATCAACAGCAGGGTGAATAGGCGAGTTTTATTCATATGCATTCGGGCCTGATATATAAAAATATAGTATTCCTTTCATCTGTTTTCAATATGACCCCAATATTTTTTTGGAAATATATAATTGCGATGAATACAGAAAAATGATTACCGTTGAAAATTGGATGCTATTTTACTTCCTTTAGAATATTAATTTCCTTCTAACTAAAATACCGATCCTCAAGCACCTTCATATGATGGATTTGATGTCCAATAATTTGAAAACCTAATGCAAGTGGCGTTACTTCTATTTCAAAACAAATTCCTTTTTGATGAAACTGTTCAACAGTAAAATTTCTAAAAAGGAAAATAGTAGCTTGTCTTACAATCTGAAATTCTTCCAATAAATCCTCTATTGTTCTTTCGCTCGCATTGGAATGCCGGGCATAAAGTTGTTCATCGTATCCTGGTAACACATTGGTATCGTTCCTGGAAAAAACCAGCGCCCGGTAAGTCTGTATGCGCTCATTATCGATGACATGTTGCAAAATGTCTTTTGGAGTCCATTTACCAGGTTGATATTTGTATTCCTGAAATTTGGTCAGCAATGCTTTGACCGATTCAAAATCATCTTTTGTTTCATTCAATCCGGAGATCAGGTCTTTGTCTTCATCAAGGAGAAGGATGTACCGGTCAAAAAACCGGGGCATAAATTTCAGATCACTTCTTTTCATTTGAACAATTCAGTTAGAATTTACTTAAAAACGGGAATGGAGTCCTTGCCAAAGTTAATAAATGGTTCAATAATGCAATTGTTTCAGATTCTAATTTCTGGATCAATGTCATTTCATAGTTTATTTTTTGATGCCTGCTGCATCACGAGGATGATTAGTTGTTTTGGTCAATAGGTAGCCCTGCCAGACGAATATTTCAAATTATACCGTTTTATGAGTGTTTTTTTCAAACGCGTGGTTAGAATACATTGCCATGAATACACTGGGACGGCCTAATTCCCGTAGGCAATATTGTGTGCTGGATACGTTTTAATCCCCGCAACAAAAGGCTGGAGTGGCCCTTGAAACTTCAGATAAACCTCTATGGATGTATAAAATTGTTGTGTGGGGTAATTGTTTGTTTAAAATCTATAAATAATTTTATTTCGCTTAACCACTTTATTTATTAGTAGAAACAAAAGCAATCCAATTAATCCACCAGTAATGGTTCCGTAAATATCTTTCCAATCAAAAACTCCCTTTGGGAGAATTGGTTGAACAACTTCATAAAGAATATATCCTACTACAAAAAATAAAATTATTCTTAATCCTTTTTCCTTAGTAGAATTAAATATTGCAAGTCCAAAAAATATTTGAACGATTATTCCTCCCAAATTACCCATGGAGTCAGCAAGTCCATAATCATTTATATCGTTTTCATAAATAAAAGGGCGGTATATATACCTGCCAATTTCTGTAAGTCCAAAGGAGATTAAAAAGGTTATGAAATAGATCATACGAAAAGTATCAATGATTCTTATTTTTTCCTTATCTATGAAAAAGTTGTTTTGCGTTTTCATATTTTAACTTCCTTGTTTCATTTTTCCACAAAACGGTCCGGCTAGCAATCGTGCCTTACGATTCTTACGCGGAACCAAATAATAATATTTGCGGACTAAAAAGCTGCCAAAATCCATGGATTTGGAAGACTTTTCGATGTCCTTGTTTTTATCCACAAAGCTTTCCAACTACACCAGTAGCTGAGAGCAAATATTATGGTCTAATTCCATAAAATTTCTAAAAGCAATAAAACATGAGTTCAGGCATGATTGCTCGCCATTGTTCTACATCGTTTTTTATTCTTTTAGAATACTCAAGAGTTTTGAGGGATCATCCCTATTATCCCAAAAAGCGGTAATTATTATTGAATTCTCAATATGTTGATATAGAATACTAAAATGGCCAAGGGAAACTGCTCTCGTATTTATAAAATCTACGGGTTTACCAATTTCCGGGAAAGTTGAAATTTGATGAGTCCTACTGTTGATCTCCTTCAGTAGTTTTGCAGAGTAGTTATTATTTTTATTTCGCTCGTTCCAATACTTAAAAATACTATTTCTCTGTTTATAGGCAGTCTTAGTCCAAACTACCTTTAACCTAACCATTTGGCATCTTCTTTGTCAATTTCTGATTGACTTATCAGCCTACCAGAAAGGATATCTTCTTCACTCATCTTTAGCATTTCTTTTTGAGATTTATCCAGAGGAATTGGTTTCCCAGGACTCGCTTCTAGAATTTTGTTAAATGCAGACAAAAGTTCAGAGTTGTTAATAGTTAGTAATTTATCTATTATACTATTTCTTATTTGATCAATTTTAGACATAGTAAAACAAAATTAAAATTAATCTTTTTTATAGTTAGTTAATCAAACGTTTTTTTTCAAGTAATGGTGCAGAACAAATGGATATCTGTACTCAAACTGTTTTTTAGCTATAAGTGGTGTTTAATCTTGTTTTTTTGATTGAATAAAATCTTCATTGTACCTCTGGAAAAAGTTGAGGAGTTTTTAAAAAAAAACTTGAGCTATGTGAAAACGTGCTTATGTGTTTAAAATCCATAAGCACGTTTTTTTAATTTCTTACTTTACTTAATCTGGAGCAGCACCACAGATTTTGAAGGCAATGTTGCCTCAATCTTTCCCTTAGTAACTTTCAGATTAGTAAATTCTTTGATACCCACTTTATTGGGCTCCTCAAAGGTGTTGTGATCGGCGATATTACTGGATGTAATCACTTTCCCTGTCACTTTATTGACTTCACCACCGTCCAATGCACAACTAAGCTGAATTGCATTTTTAGGGTCAATATTCACTAAAGTGATATTGATTGTCCCATCTTCTGATTTTGAACAGGAAACGGAAACGGAGGATAGATGATCTCCCTCCATGCTATATTCGGGACTTTGCAAATGATACGGCAGTGACTTAGCTTCCTTATGAGGCTGATACAAGTCAAATACATGATAGGTCGGTGTAAGAATCATTCGTGTATCATCCGTTAGGATCACTGCCTGCAAGACATTAACCGTTTGAGCGATGTTCGCCATTTTTACGCGGTCTGCATGATTGTTGAAAATATTCAATGTCAGTCCGGCAGTCAACGCATCTCTGATAGAGTTTTGCTGATATAGGAATCCGGGATTGGTCCCCGGCTCCACATCGTACCAGGTGCCCCACTCATCCACTACCAGGGCAATTCTTTTGTCCTTATCATACTGGTCCATAATCGTGCTATGCTGGGAAACCAGGTCATCCATCTCTCCAGCCTTTTTCAGCGTAACAAAATAATCCTTTTCATCAAATTGTGTGGCTGATCCTTTTTGACTCCAGGTATTTGGAACGGTGTAATAATGCAAAGAAATTCCATCCATCATCCGGTTTGGAATATTTTTCATCAATGTTTCAGTCCATTTGAGATCCCATGAGTTTGCTCCACCGGCGATTTTAAAAAGCCTGTTATTTCCATAATTCCGTGCAAAAGTGGCATATCGACGATACTCATTGGCATAATACTCCGGAGTCATGTTTCCGCCACATCCCCAACTTTCGTTACCGACGCCCCAATATTTCAATCCCCAGGCTTCTTCCTTTCCGTTTGCCCGTCGCAAATCTGCCATTGGGCTTTTCCCGTCAAAATTGATGTATTCCACCCAGTCTGACATTTCTTCCACGGAGCCGCTACCCACATTGCCACAGATTACTGGCTCTGTTTCTAAAAGTTTACAAAACTCCAGGAATTCATGCGTACCGAAACTATTGTCCTCGACTACTCCTCCCCAATGGGTATTGACCATTTCTGGTCTGTCTGCTCTTGGACCAATGCCATCTTTCCAGTGATACTCATCTGCAAAACAACCTCCCGGCCAACGCAGGTTAGGAATATCCAAATGTTTTAAGGCATCAAAGACATCCTTTCGATAACCTTGGATATTAGGCACTTTCGAGTCTTCCCCTACCCAGATACCTCCATAGATGCACCGGCCGAGATGTTCACTGAAATGACCGTAAATATGTTTACTTATCGTGTTCTGGCCTTCGTTGATATGGACAGTAAGCTGCGCCTGATTGTTTTGTGCTGATACTTGTAGCATGCCTGTAATGAGAGCTGCTATAAATAGTAGTGTTTTTTTCATCAATTTTTGGGTTAAAAAAGTTAGAATGACAATTTATGGATTTAAGTCAATTTTCACTATTGAATGTTTTATAAGTTGACATAAAATAGAAACCAATATTTTCCTTTTATTAAATATTCGCTTTGTTTTAGCCTGCAATTAGTCTTCCCCGATTTGGATGAGGTATTCCTTTTGTATTTTTTTAATCTGTTTTTTTAGTTCGCCGGGAGCATTTTCAAGATAGGTGCCTCCCACAGTAAAGCAACAATTTCCCCCGGCAGAAACACCCCAGGATATGGCTTCAGTTAAATTAAAATTGCCTCTGATACTATTTTTAAGTTGCCACGCCAAAGAGGCAATGATTCCTCCGGCAAAATTATCTCCACAACCTGTGGTATCTCCTCTTAAGCCTGGATTGCGTTTTAGCTCTTCGCCGATTCGATTGGAAATGGGAAATTTCACAATCCCGGTTTTTTCAAAAAGATTACCATTGGAATAGGCAAGCAAATCATTTGCACCATTGGTGATGATAAAGGCTGATAGTTTTGTCAAACTAAAAAATTCTGCTGCTCCATTCATCGTTTCCTGCCCGCTGATTTTTAGCGCTTCTTCACAATCCATGATCAACATATCAATTAGTTTATAACTATCATGATCCCGTACCAAAGGCCAGGGCTTCCCAGGGTTTTTTTTCTGGTTTCTAAAATCAAATACTGTATTTACTACCGTAATACAATTATGCTGACGCGCTTTAAATAATAATTCTGTTAGGTTGTCATGGATTTGTGGGACTAGTGCCGTGCCTCCAAAGCATACAACATGCGATTTAAAAAATTCATCGCCCATTTGATCAGGAGTATAATCCCAAGCGGCTCCGATGTTATTGACAAATGTCCGCTCACCTAATCCACCATCGTAATCCGGATCAGAAAAAACATCGGTAAATGGGGTGACTTTGTCACCGGTAGTAATATAATTTCTTATATCCAATGGTGTCTTGCCAACCATTTCCACTATTTTATCTGCGTAATCATCTTTGCCAGCCATTCCGAAAAACTTCACTTCGTATTCCGATCGTTGTAAAATCTGTGCCGCCAGAATCATGGAAACAAGGGAGGGCCCCCCAACATTAAGCACATCAGCAACACGGTTACCGACCAATTCACTAAGTATATTGGAATAAGGAAGGCCTGAGAATTTTTCAAGTTCTTCGGTAAATACCAGATGCCCGGGACTCAAACCTCCATCGCCAGTTTTGTTTGAGATAAATTTTTTGAATCCAGCGCTCTTAAAAGATACCTTGTTAAAAATTAAATCAACTAAAGCACATCCTACTCCGGATATGATAATTTTATCTGATACCATCGCTCAATATT
>JAHEMV010000556.1 GCA_024643455.1 Cytophagales bacterium | reverse complement strand
GAAGCATTCAAAAGCATTATGCAAAACGGCATAAAACGGGAGGAACTTTGGATCACCTCAAAGCTATGGAACGACATGCACAAACCGGATGATGTGATAAAATCATGCAAAAAATCGCTGGTTGATTTACAATTGGATTACCTGGATTTGTATCTGGTTCACTGGCCCTTTCCTAATTTCCATGCACCTGGTTGTGATGTATCTTCACGAAGTGCAGATGCAAAGCCTTATATTCATGCAAATTACATGAAGACCTGGAAGGCGATGGAACAACTTGTTGATGATGGCCTTGTAAAGCATATAGGAACCAGCAATATGACCATTCCAAAAATGGAACTGTTATTGAAAGATGCGCGAATTAAGCCTGTTGTCAATGAGATGGAAATACATCCCCATTGTCAACAACCTGAGCTTTTTGAGTACCTTTTAAAAAAAGGCATTCAACCTATAGGCTTCAGTCCGTTAGGTTCGCCGAGCAGACCGGATCGAGATAAGACAGCTGATGATACTGTAGATATGGAAGATCCGGTGATCCTGAAAGCGGCAAAAAACCATAGCGTACATCCAGCATCCATTTGTCTGAAATGGGCGGTACAGAGAGGACAGGTGACCATCCCGTTTAGCATCAAAGCCTACCAGTATGAAGGAAATATAAATGCCATAATGGATGACCCATTGACAGATGAGGAAATGGCAGAAATCAGTAAAATCGATAAGCAGTGTCGATTGATTAAAGGGCAGGTTTTTCTTTGGAAAGACAACCAGACCTGGGAAGATTTGTGGGACTTTGATGGTGTGATTGCAAAATAGTATATAGGCAGATCGGTAAAACAGTAAATCGGTAGAACAGTAAATTGGTCAAATAATTATTGGCCCGGGATTCCGATAAAACCGCATTCATATTTACGGATCCTTCCCGAAGCTGGAAATAGTTGATTGGGATTGTTAGTGGTAGGATTATAATTTTAAAATATTCATTAGATTCACAGGATTTTTGTTAACGAAAACACTGCGCCAGCAGATAATATTTTAAACCTAAAATTATGAATAATGTCAAGGGAGTACTGCTTGAAAAAAAGTATTTGGTTCCATTCATTCTAATTACTTGTTTGTTTTCCCTTTGGGGGTTTGCCAATGACATTACCAACCCAATGGTTGCCGCTTTTCAAACTGTGATGGAAATTTCTACTGCAAAAGCTGCACTGATTCAATTGGCATTTTATGGAGGTTATGGAACAATGGCTATTCCTGCGGCATTGTTTGCTATGAAGTATTCCTATAAAAAAGGCATTTTATTAGGCCTGATTTTATATGCAATTGGTGCATTGTTATTTTACCCTGCTGCCCAATACGAAATGTTTGGATTTTTTCTCGTTTCACTTTATGTCCTAACCTTTGGACTTGCTTTCTTGGAAACCATAGCAAACCCATACATCTTGTCGATGGGAGAGGAGTCAACAGCAACCAGGAGATTAAATTTAGCCCAGTCGTTCAACCCAATGGGGTCGATACTGGGGATGTTTGTAGCCTCAAATGTGATTTTATCTGCTTTGCAATCTGACAAACGCAATGCATCCGGGGAACTAATTTTTCATACGTTAAGTGATGCGGAAAAAGCAGTCATTCGAACCAATGATTTATCGATAATCAGAGATCCCTATGTGATGCTCGGAGGGGTAGTACTCATTATGTTTTTAATTATTTTACTTGTTAAGCTTCCAAAAACGGAACATCCGGGGAAAGTAAACGCAATGGAATCCTTTCGACGTTTATTTAAAAATCAGCGATTTATCGAAGGAGTGGTGGCCCAGGTGTTTTATGTGGCTGCGCAAATCATGTGCTGGACGTTTATCATTCAATACGCTGAAAATTTAGGCATTAATAAATCAACCGCGCAGCAATATAATATTGTCGCAATGGCCATGTTCATTTCTAGCAGGTTTATCAGTACGTTTTTAATGAAATATGTAAATTCCGCCAAACTTCTTATGTTTTTTGCCATAGGTGGAATCATAACCACCACGGGAGTAATTTTTGTCGAAGGCATGTTTGGCCTTTATTGCCTTGTTGCTACTTCTGCGTTTATGTCCCTCATGTTCCCAACCATATACGGAATTGCCCTGGATGGAATCGTTGAAGACGCAAAATTAGGTGCCGCTTTGTTGGTGATGGCCATAGTGGGAGGAGCGCTTATGCCTCCTTTGCAGGGAGCCATAATTGATTTGGGCACTGTTGGATTTTTGCCTGCTGTGAATTTCTCCTTTATCCTTCCTTTTATCTGTTTTGTGGTCATCGCTATTTATGGGCGAAGGGCGTATAAATTGTATCCTCGAATAACTTAATTCCAAAAAAATGAAATATAAGCGATATTGTAAAACACTGAAGCTGGAGGATAATTCGGAGCTTATTAAAAAATATAAGAAAGCACACGGTATTGGTCAAATCTGGCCAGAGATCAGTAAAGGCATGAAAGAAGTGGGCATCATCGATATGGAGATTTATATTCATGGAAATACCCTCTTTATGATCATGGATACGGTTCCAGGATTTGAGCATGAAAAAGCCATGAAAATTCTTGCTACGAAACCACGGCAAAGTGAGTGGGAAGCTCATATGTCCCAATTCCAAAAGACCTCAGCCAATGCCTCTGCTGATGAAAAATGGCAATTGATGGAGCGCATTTTTGAACTGGATCAGGAAAAAAATTATAACGCAATTGAAGGACAAGCCAAAGAGTTTGGAATTGCCTAAAATCGGTTTTGTAAGATTTTTTTATTGGGGGTTTCATTTTTGAAATTTAGATGGAAATCAAAGCGCAACCTGAAAATAGATCATAGTTTAGAATCCATTTTTACTTATGGGGATAAAGAATACATCTCGGCGAAATTTTATAAATAAATTAGTTCTGACCAGCTTTGCTGTAATGAATGGGCCTGAAATGCTCACTACCTCAGCAAATAAAAATTCAAAAAACAAACTTGAAAGCGATGGTCTAACATTTCTTTTTCAGGGAGATTCTATTACTGATGGAAACCGTACCCGTGATAACGATTGGAATCATGTAATGGGACATGGATATGCCTATATGATAGCAAGTCGTTTATGGTATGATCATCCCGATAAGGATTTGATGTTTTATAACCGTGGCGTAAGTGCTAATAAAGTCACTGATTTAGCTGCCCGCTGGCAACAGGATACGCTTGATTTAAATCCTGATGTATTGAGTATTTTAATTGGAGTGAATGATATCGCAGCTATCCTAAATAAATCGGGAACAGATAATCTGGAAACGTTTGAAATAACGTATAACTCTTTATTAGAAAAGACAGTAACTGCATTGCCTCAGACTCAAATCGTGCTTTGTGAGCCATTTATATTACCAGTAGGCTGGGTAAATAAAGACCTCGAGAATTGGCAAAATATGATTTTAAGGGCACAGAAGA
>JAHEMV010000091.1 GCA_024643455.1 Cytophagales bacterium | reverse complement strand
CCGTTAGAAAGGCCGAAATCAATCACTACTCAAATGCTGGAAGATTTTGCTTTGCACGCTGAAGAAGAAAAATTGGCGCATATGGTTTAAAAAATTTGTTTGACCATAGTTTATGAAATGTTGCGCAGGTTGTTTCCAAACCTGCGCATTTTTTTAGTTAATAAATCCTAACTCGAATTGGATACTCCCTAAATCTGAAAAAGAAAGGATATCAAGCTGTTTTTCAGATCAGTAATTTCAATTAAATTATTAGCCAACAGTCATGGCAAATTGAAGATAAGAAAAGGATTGAATAGATAGAAAAAATCTTAAAAGGGGCTATTTAAACACACCAAGTACCAATTCGAAATCCGCAAAATAGTTATCTTTACTTGTCTTGCAAAATGTTCAGATCTAATCTTTACATGAAGAATATTTGTGTCAGAATTATATTAGGTTTCTTAGTATAAATCACTATTAATTTTATCAATATACTAGAAGCAATTCCTCTCAAAAACCTCAAAACTTAGTGTTTAAATTACAATTATTAAGTTTTTAAAATATTAAAGGTAAAAAATACAATTATTATTCAAATCCATTTGGAATGTAAAAAATTCGATTTATATTGGAATTTAATTTTGCATTGACTTCCAAATATTTTGAGACAATACCACATGTTTAACCAGCTTTCCCTAAAGGAGATTTTTATAAAAATGTCCGAAAACCCTGACTGTGGCTTATATAATTTTTTTTTCAACAAGTATTATCCAAAACTCATTTGGTTTGCATTGATTTTTGTGAAGCAGCAGAGTCTTGCTGAAGAAATTGTTTCTGATGTCATGTTTAATATTTTTAAAAGGAGAGAAAAACTGGCAAATACAGAAAACATTGAAGGTTATATTTTTATTTCAGTAAAAAATCAGGCATTAAAATTTATTAGAAAAAATAAAAGAATTGTTTATTTGGACAATTTTGAACGAGAAGCAGATTTCTATTTGAATGCTGCCTCATCTCCTGAATATGAATACCTCGAAAATGAATTCCGCTGTATAATTATTTCTACAATTGATTCCTTACCAGCAAAACGAAAATTGGTTTTTAGGATGATAAAGGAAGAGGGGTTAAAATATAATGATGTCGCAAAATTGCTTGACCTTTCGGTAAAAACTATTGAAACGCATATGGGACTAGCGCTTAAGACATTGAATAAGCGCATTGAAATGTATAAGGAGAATAAGCTGGATAAGGCTCCAATATATCCTATGCAAAATGTATTATTATTAAATCAAGCGTAGGTTTTGTGGAGGAAGGATTTTAAATAATTGAAGAAAATAAATAAAATAGATTAATGTATAAAAGAATTGCCTATGTAAAAGATCGTGCTATAAACGAAGTAAGTTCATCTCAGACGGTGAGTTGCTTCAACCCGAAGTGAGATTCATCACTTACAAGTAAAAATTAAACAAGTTTAATCTAACATTGAAATTATGAAGTTTAAATTACTAGACAGATTAAGGATACTTTCAAAGTATTCGTTAATTGGTTTCATGCTGCAGTGTTTTCTGTTCAATGGTTTATGGGCAGCGGATAATACTACGCAGAAAAATGAAAAAGGAAATACTCAAAATGTAGAGGCTGTTGCTCAAGGAGTTACTGTAACAGGTAAAATTTCTTCCAGTGAAGATGATTCTGGAGTACCTGGAGCCAACGTAATCGTAAAAGGAACCAGCACTGGTACAGTTACTGATATAGAAGGTAATTATAGCCTGGAAGTACCTGATCAAAATGCAGTTCTGGTATTCAGTTCAGTAGGTTTTTCTACAGCGGAAGTGGTTGTAGGGAACAGATCAACAATCGATATCACGTTGAATGTTGATTTAACCACCCTGGACGAAATTGTTGTTGTTGGTTATGGTGAGCAAAAAAGAGCCACAGTAACTGGAGCAGTGTCAAGTGTTAAAGGAGATGTTGTACGTCAGTTTCCAACAAATAACCTTTCTGGTGCACTTGTTGGCCAGGTGCCTGGTTTGATGGTTGTCAACCGTTCTGGTGAGCCTGGTGCTGATGATTCACAGATCAGAATTAGAGGTATCAATACATTGAACAACTCTGAAGCGCTTATTGTTATCGATGGTATCGCGAATAGGGATGGTGGTCTTGCAAGACTTAACCCAAACGACATCGAATCAATCACCGTATTGAAGGATGCATCTGCCGCCATTTATGGAGCTCAAGCTGCAAACGGTGTAATCCTTGTTACTACAAAGCGAGGAACTTCAGGACCACCTGAAATCACCCTAAACCTGAATGTAGGTTGGAACCAGGCAACCCGATTGCCAAAAGTACTCGATGCACCGGATTACGCTCAGGCATTGAACGAGATTGATTTGTATCACTATAAACTTGCGCAAGGCAGGTATACAGCTGATGACATAAGGAAATTTGGAGACGGATCTGATCCATGGAGATATCCAAATACAGACTGGTATGGCGAAACAATAAAGCCATGGTCCCCACAAGGAAGTGCAAATTTATCTTTATCAGGCGGAAATGCTGATGGAGTAACTTATTTTGTTTCTGCTGGAAATACATGGGAAGATGGTTATTTCAAAAACAGTGCCGTTGGATACAAACAGTATAATTTCCGAACAAATATTGATGCAAAACTCAGAAAAAATATAAATCTGAGATTTGATGTATCAGGACGTCAGGAAGCAAGACAATATACTCAGGAGAGAGGAGACGGTACTTTTAGAATACTTTATGGTATGAAGCCAACTGAACCAGCTTTCTGGCCAAAACGAAGTACAGATGAAGAGCGTTTACCAGGTCCTGACTTTGAAGGAGGACGAAACCCTGCTGTAACCTCTACTGATGTTACTGGATATAATAATAGTGATAACTATGTTTTCCAAAGCAATGTTGGTCTTGATATCAACGACTTATTTACAGTAAAAGGATTATCTTTTGTTGCGAATGCTGCCCTGGATAAATCATTTGAAGAGCATAAAAACTGGAGAACTCCATGGATATTATACCAGTGGGATAGAACTACATTGAATGAAAATGGTGAACCTGACTTGCAAGGATCTTATAAAGGAGGAACTGCTCCTCAATTGACTGAGCAAAGTTGGAGGAGAGATGGTTTTACCGGTAACATGAGATTAAACTATCAGAAAAATATCCAAAACCATGGTTTTGGTATTATGGCCGGTGTTGAGCGACAAACTACTACGGAATATTATTTTAGCGCGTTTAGAAATGATTACGTAACTGATCAGTTACCATATCTGGATTTTGGTGCGGATAATACAAGTAAAACAAACAATGGTGCTCGATGGGATGGCGCTCGTTTGAACTATTTTGGTCGTGTAAACTATGCATTCAGAGACAGATACCTTGTTGAGTTTGTCTGGAGATATGATGGTTCGCAAATTTTTGACCCGGATTATAGATGGGGATTCTTCCCTGGTGTTTCAGCTGGATGGGTACTTTCTGAAGAAAGCTTTATGTCAAATGTATCCTGGGTAAGCAGATTGAAGCTTAGAGGATCGTATGGTACATTGGGTAATGATAGAATTGATCCTTATCAGTATTTAACAACATTTGAATTTGGCGGAAATTATATATTCGATGAGACCGTAGATACAAAAAGTTTACGTCCTTCTTCAGTAGCCAATCAGGGTGTTTCCTGGGAAGTAGCAACAAATACTGATATAGGTATCGAAGGGTCATTATTTCAAGGAAAATTGAGTTTTGAATTTGATGTATTCAAAAACCTAAGAACTGAGATTTTATATCCTGCAAATGCTTCTGTTCCTTTGACAGCGGGTTTTGTGCCTCCTGATCAAAACATTGGTGAAGTAGAAAATAAAGGAGTAGACTTCGCAATATCTTACAATGGCACAATTAGCCAGGATGCAAACTGGACCATCGGGTTCAATGGCGGTTATGCAAAAAATAAGATTTTATTCTGGGATGAGCCAGCAGGAAAATTGCCATGGCAAGTATCTACAGGAAGACCTATTGGCAGTGGACTATATTACAACGCTATAGGTATATTTAAAGATCAGTCTGCAGTGGATGCATATCCACATTGGCCAGGAGCAGAACCAGGTGATGTTATATTCGAAGATGTCGATGGCGATGGCGAAATCACATCGGATGATAGAACTCGTAATGAGATGAATAATTTCCCGAGATTTGTTGGTGGTATCAATCTTGGTTTTACCTGGAAGAACTTTGATTTAACAATCTTGTTACAAGGTGCTGCTGGTGCGAAGCAATATGTATTGCTTTCATCTGGTGAATTTGGTAATTATTTGCAGGATTTCTTTGATGAAAGATGGACAGTAGAAAATCCAAATGCATCAGGTCCACGTGTGTACAACAGAGAAGACCAGTATTGGGCAGCAAATGGGAACACACACTTCTTGCGAAGTACGGATTACATAAGAGCTAAGAATGTGAAGCTTGCTTATACCTTTAATAAGGATATATTAGCAAAAGCAGGCATTAAGCATACACAGATTTTCATCAGTACGATGAACCTGTTTACCTGGGATAAATTCAAGGTATACGATCCTGAAAGTAGTTCCAGCTCTTCTTCTAACTATCCACAAAGGAGACTGTTTAATCTAGGTTTGAATTTAACTTTCTAAAAAATGGTTAAGATGAAAAATATTCGAAAAATACTATTTGTAATGGTGGCAATGGTTCTGAGCAACTCTTGTAGTCAAGATTTTCTGAACTTAACTCCACAAAGCGCAATTAGTGAAAGTGCCGTTTGGTCTGATCCAAACTTGGTGGAACTATTTGTAAATGAAATGTATCGTGGCCTGGGTCATGGTCATCATGAATGTGAGGTTGGATCAATGGCAGATGAGAGCCACTTTATCCATAATTATGGTTCAAACCAGGTGGTAGCTTCATTAATTACTCCTTCTGACATAGGACAGTGGGATGCTGATAACCAGAATGCATACCGATGGAGCCAGGTTTATCGTTACATCAGAAATGCCAATATGTTCTTTGAAAACATTGATGATGTTCCATTTGATGATGAAGATTGGCGTACCAGGTTAAAGGGTGAAGTTCATTTTCTTTTGGCGTATTACTACCATAATCTCGTAAGACTTCATGGTGGTGTTCCTATTATTACCAGAACTTATAATTTGGAAGATGAATATGAAGTTCCAAGGAATTCGTTAAAGGAATGTATAGACTATATCGTTGAGCATGCAGATGCTGCTGCTGGTATGTTACCAGAACTTCAGTCAGGTTCAAATTTGGGTAGAGCCAATAAAAGTGGTGCATTAGCTTTGAAATCCAGGATACTGCTTTGGGCAGCAAGTGATTTGGTGAATGTACCCTGGTATGGTAGTTTTGAGAAACCTGATTTGATTCAATATGGTGTAGACAGAACTACTGCCTGGACTGATGCTAAAAATGCTGCTAGTGCTGTTATGGCATTAAATTTTTCACTTGAAGAAGGTACTGGAGACGCATTCCAGGATTACACTAACCTTTTTGTAGAAAAGAAAAGTGATGAGCATATTTTCAGCAGGTATTTTATAAAGACCAACGGATGGGATTCAGAGGATAGCAACACGCACTCACCATTATTTAATGGACCAAATGGTTATTCTGCCTGGGCTGGAAATACACCTATTCAGGCCCTGGTTGATGATTATGAGATGGCAGATGGTTCGAAATTCGATTGGAATAATCCAGTTGAAGCCGCTGCTCCGTACGAAAATCGTGATCCACGTTTTTATGCATCCATTCTTTATGATGGAGCGCCTTGGAGACAGCGACCATCAAGTACAGCTGCATATGATCCTGAGAATAAGATCAGCATCCGAACAGTATATTCTGGCATGACCGCTGATCCTGATCAAGTTGTTAAATATGGTATAGATACGCGTCAGGGTCCACAGCAAACATGGAATGGTACTTACTCTGGATACTATCTAAGAAAAGCAATTGATATTTCTGTAGATCCTGAATTTGTATATGATGGAGCAAACCAGGAAGTACCATGGCATTTCTTCAGATTAGGTGAAATCTATCTTAATTATGCGGAAGCTTGCATCGAGCTAGGACAAGATGATGAGGCTAAAGTGTATCTTAATAAGATTCGTGCCAGAGCTGGTATGCCAGATATCACTGAAACAGGCGACGCCTTACGACAGCGATACAGAAATGAGCGAAGGATTGAAATGGCATTCGAGCAGTCACGTTATTTTGACATTCGTCGTTGGTTAATAGGTGAGCAAGTTTACAAACCAGCTAAAGGTATTGTAATTGATGAATTCTCTGACGGAAGTGTTACGTATGAGGTGAGAGAAGTTGGTCAGACTCGTGGTTGGAATGATAGAACGAATTTCTTGCCAATCTTGCAAGATGAAATGAATCGAAATACATTATTGATTCAAAACCCAGGTTATTAAGGGTTGATCATCAATTGAATAAGTATAAAAGCGCCCGGCAATTGTGCCGGGTGCTTTTTTTTACCCGATGTTTATTAGAAACACGATTACGAGTATTAAAAAAGGATTGCTAATCTAAGTTCGGTTGCCTAAGTTTGGCATTGTATCGTAATTTTTATTGCAGGTTACTACATGTTGAAAAGCGAAAAGCCGGCATATCCGGTATCTTTTGCAGTTAATATTGGATTGATTAGAGATTAAATAATAAAATTTATTTTATGGTAAAAAAGTGGGGATGGGTTTTTGTGATTTATATAGTTATCATGAGCTCGTGTGGGGGAAAGCAAACCCTTTTCAAATTAATTTCATCCGAGGAATCTGGCGTTGATTTCGAAAATATATTGACTCCTACCGATTCTCTAAATGTGCTTAATTATGAATATTTTTATAATGGAACATCTGTTGCTATTGGTGATTTCAATAATGATGGACTAAGCGATCTATTTTTTTCCGGAAATATGGTTTCCAATAAATTATACCTCAATAAAGGTAATTTGAAATTTGAAGATATAACCAAAACAGCTGGTATTGAAAATGAAGGAATCTGGAATTCTGGTGTGGCCCTCGCTGATGTGAACAATGATGGGCTGCTGGATATCTATGTGTGCTCCAATGTCGGGAAAAACCCAATCGACAGAGCAAATTCACTATTTATAAATCAGGGGATTAACGAATCAGGCATTCCAGTATTCATCGATTTGGCCAAATCCTATGGTGTAGAAGAAATGGGATACAGTCAGAATGCAGCTTTTTTAGACTACGATAAAGATGGCGACCTGGATTTGTATGTACTCACCAATTTTGTCGGTACAAATGGCCCTTCTAGCTATCACCCAAAAGTAATTGATGGTTCCGCTAGTAACAATGATCAGCTCTATCGCAATAATGGAGACCAGACATTTACAAATGTCACCTTAGAAGCAGGCATTCTGTATGAAGGGTATGGGTTGGGCATTGCC
Organism: Cytophagales bacterium; assembly: GCA_024643455.1. GTDB lineage: Bacteria > Bacteroidota > Bacteroidia > Cytophagales > Cyclobacteriaceae > JAAUQL01. The sequence goes on along the minus strand of JAHEMV010000091.1, from coordinate 5,556 downwards.
ATCGCAGATATAAACCTGGATGGGTGGTTGGATATTTATGTTGGAAACGATTATGTAACCAATGACTTGATTTACATCAACAACCAGGATGGCACATTTTCCAATAAGGCAAAAGATTTTCTGAAACATCAATCCCGTTTTTCTATGGGGAATGACATTGCGGATATTAATAATGATGGTAGGGTAGATATTTTTACGCTGGACATGTTGCCCCAAATCAATTACAGAAAGAAAACTTCTTCAGGGGGCGGCACATCTTACCAAACCTATATCAATAATGAGAATTTAGGATATGAGTACCAGTACATTCGAAACATGATGCAAATCAATAATGGTAATGCCCCATTTAGTGAAGTAGGTCAAATGTTGGGATTGTATCAAACGGAATGGTCCTGGTCACCATTAATAGTGGATGTTGATAATGATGGCTATCGCGATCTTTTGATAACCAATGGTTTTCCGAAAGATTTAACGGATATGGATTATATCCGATTTAGAAATGATGTAGGATCGTTTACGAAGCCTAAACAGTTGTTAATGATATTGCCGGAGTTGAAGCTTCCAAACTATGGCTATAAAAATCAAGGAGACCTGACATTTACTGATAACAGCGTTGAATGGGGGCTTAATACTCCATCCTATTCAAATGGTGCTGCTTTTGCCGATCTGGATAATGACGGTGATTTGGATTATGTAGTGACCAATATTGACGATAAAGTTCACCTATATGAGAACACACTTTATTCTGGTGGTTTGGAGCAATCAGACCCACATTATTTACGAATAAAACTTGCAGGTAAAACGAGTAGTGGAGGTTTGGGTACAAAAATCACCTTATCCTATGGGCAGGGCTTGAAGCAATTTGTAGATCACTCAATATATCGAGGTTATTTATCGACAGTAGAGGACTTTGTGCATTTTGGTCTGGGAAAATTTACTAATGTTGATGAGGTAGAGGTGGTATGGCCTGATGGAAAAAGTCAACTTTTATACAATGTCGATGCAGACCAGGTATTGGTTGTGGATTATAAAAATGCTTCCCAAAAGGTAGAAGACAACAAAGTTGTTGATAAAAAGTATTTTAAAGAAGTTTCTTCTGAGTTGGGGATAGCTTATATACATGAAGAAAATGACCAGATAGATTACTATATACAACGAACGCTACCGCACAAATTTTCACAGGCAGGTCCGGGAATCGCTGTTGGTGATTTAAATGGTGACGGGTTGGAAGATTTTATAGTAGGAGGTTCTTCCTTATTTCATACCTCAGTTTTCCTTCAATCGGCAAAAGGTAGTTTTAGCGAAACCTTGCTGATCAAGAGAATAGAAGGATATAACGAAGATGAAGGGCTCTTGCTTTTTGATGCAGATAATGATAATGACCTGGATTTATACATCGTAAGTGGAAGCTATGAATTTGAACAGGGCAATGTGCGTAATAATGACCGGCTTTATATCAATGATGGAGTAGGCAGATTAACTTTGACCGATGGCATAATCCCCAAAACCGGTTCAAGCGGTTCTTGTGTACGGGCTGCTGATTTTGATCAAGACGGAGATCTTGACTTGTTTGTAGGTAGCCGGGTAATCACTGGTGGATATCCTTTCTCTCCGCGCAGTTACATTTTTAGAAATGAAAAAGGAATGTTCACGGATGTTACTGAAGAAGTTTGTAGTCCGCTTAGCAAAGGAGGGATGATAACGGATGCGTTGTGGACAGACTTTGACAATAATGGGACCACCGACTTAATTGTTCTTGGAGAATTTATGCCCATTACCATATATAAAAATACGGAAGGTAAATTAGCAAAAGTTGATGATACCGGGATTAATGAGTTTACAGGATGGTGGAATAGCATCAATGGAGCTGACTTTGACAAAGATGGTGATACAGATTATGTTGTAGGTAATTTGGGATTAAATAATCAGTATAATATTTCATTGGATCAGCCGCTACGAGTTTATGCCAAAGATTTTGATCATAACGGCACCATTGATCCGATATTAACATGCTATTTTAAGACGAATACTGGTGAGATGGAAGAGTTTCCTGTACAGGCATGGGATGTACTAGGTGGGCAGATTCCAAAAATCAAAAGTCAATTCGAAAATTATAGCAAATATGCTGAAACCACAATGGAACAGTTTTTCCAGCCATATGACACTGCAGGGATGTTGATCCTGGATGTAAACTATCCGCAAACCAGTTATATCGAAAATCTTGGAAATGGAAAATTTAAATTAAAAACACTTCCGCGTTTGACTCAATTTGCCCCTGTTAACGGGCAACAATTTGACGATGTCGACAACGATGGAAATCTTGATATTATATTGGTGGGTAATGATTTTGGCAATGAAATAATATCAGGCAGGTATGATGCATTAAACGGAGTCGTATTATTAGGAGATGGGAAGGGAGAATTTCATCCATTGTCTACCCTGGAAAGTGGATTTATTGTACCGGGAGATGCAAAGGCATTAGCTCGATTAAGCGGTCTCAATAATGATATTTTTATTGCCACTCAAAACCGAGATAGTTTGAGAGTGCATGTCAATACGATGAAAGAAGGTATAAAAAGGAAGACATTTAAACCGGCTTCCAATGATAGTTGGGCAGAATTGGTTTACTCATCCGGTCAGAAAGAAAAAATTGAATTTTACTATGGCGCTGGGTATCTTACACAATCGACCAGGAAAATACAGATTCCGGAAAGTGCCGAAAAACTAATTGTACATAGTTTTGAAGGCCAAATTAGAAATGTGGATTTAAATGATTTATAGAATACCTTAAAGCAATGATTTTATGTTGGATGAAATCCTTCATTAAAAATAGAAATTACTGCAATCTAAAGAGATCAAAAATATATGAAGAACAGTAAAGCAATAAGTCAATCTATTGCATTTTTTTATAGTATGTTATTGATCTTATTGGTTGGTTGTGATAAATCATCTCCTTATAAACAATTTACTTCTATTGATCCAATAGCCTCAGGTATTGACTTTCAGAATACTATTCAGGAAACCCAGGACAATAATATATTGCGAAATGAATACACCTATAACGGGGCTGGAGTTGCAGTTGGCGATGTCAATAATGATGGTTTAACAGATGTATATTTTACTGGAAATTCAGTTAGCAATAGACTTTATCTCAACGAAGGAGACTTTAAATTCCAGGACATTACGGCGTCATCTGGCACTGCTGGGAGAAAAGATTGGGCTACAGGCGTAGTTATGGTGGATGTAAATGGAGATAACTTCCTTGATATTTATGTTTGTTATTCTGGAAACACGACTGGTGAAGGCTATAATTTGCCTGTCGTAAGGGATCAGCCAAAAAGAGCAAACCAGTTGTTTATCAACAACGGATGTAAACCAGATGGTACGCCAACATTTACCGAAAAGGCGAAAGAATTTGGATTAGATGCGATGGGTACGTTTTCAACCCAGGCATATTTTTTCGATTATGATCTTGATGGTGATCTTGATATGTTTTTATTGAATCATGCGAATACCTTCTATGCGCCATTTATAAATACAAAAAAGCTTCGTAGCCTGCGACATCCTTACTTTGGCAATAAGCTTTTCCGAAATGACGATATGCGGTTTATTGAGGTGAGTAAAGAAGCCGGAATTTATGGAGGAGGTCTTAATTTTGGCTTAAGTGCTGCTGTTTCCGATATGAATATGGATAACAGGCCGGATATTTATGTTACCAATGATTATGATGAACAAGACTTTTGCTACATCAATAATGGTGACGGTACCTTCCGTGAAGTGTCGCATGAAATTCTGGGTCACATGTCCAAATCCAGCATGGGGTCTGATATTGCCGATATAAATAATGATGGATATGCGGATATTATGGTGCTGGATATGCTACCTGAAGATAACCATCGGCAAAAGTTATTACGAGGGCAGGATAATTATGAACGATATCAACTGGCGGTGGATAGTGGATTTCACCATCAATATCTGCGGAATACCCTTCAATTAAATAGGGGCTTGGGAGTTGATGGATTGCCGAGGTATAGTGAAATCGGTCAATTTTCTGGTATTTCGAATACGGATTGGAGTTGGTCTTCTTTACTGGTTGATCTTGATAATGACGGATTGAGAGATATGTTTATTACCAATGGGTACTTAAGAGATATCACGAATATGGATTATATGAACCATACTGCTGATGTCTACAAAATGGCAAAATCCAATAAACAAGATGTAAATTATTTGATGTTGATTCAGGAGTTGCCAACTACAAAATTGAAAAATTATGTTTACAAGAATTTGGATGGGATCAAATTCAATAATAAAACCGATGAATGGGGACTCCAGCAATTAACAGTATCCAATGGAGCCGCGTACGCCGATTTCGACAATGATGGAGATTATGACCTTATTACCAATAACCTCAATCAACCCGTTTCGATTTTGAAGAACAATCAAAATAATGAATCCGGAAATAATTACATCCAGCTAAAATTACTTGGCAGTAAATTCAATACGCAGGGAATTGGAGCTAAAATTTGGTTGGAAACGGAGGATAAAACTATATTCCAGGAAGTCTATACCGCCAGAGGATACCTTTCTTCCTCTGATCCGGTTATCGAGATCGGGTTAGGAAATTCAGCGCTTATTAAGTCATTGAAAGTATATTGGCCTGACGGCAGAAAGTCGTTGATTGAAGAAATAAAACCAAACCAACTAATAACTGTGTCCTACAGCCAATCCGATTCAGATTTTAATCCAATTTATGACAAACCAAATCAAACGATTCTTTCTGAAGTCACATCGAATACTGGGATCCATTTTCAACACAAAGAAAATGACTATAATGATTTTAAAAATCAACCCCTTTTGTCCTACCAATTATCCAGGCTAGGTGGGAAGTTAGCAGTGGCCGATGTGAATAATGATGGAAACGAAGATATTTTTTTTGGTGGTGCTTCTGGTCAGGCAGCTGAATTATACCTTGCTAAGGCCGATGGAACATTTTCGAAAAGCTTCAATCAGGCCTGGGAAAAGGATGGTATTATGGAAGACATGAAGCCTTTATTCTTTGATGCGGATGGTGATGGTGATGAAGACTTATATGTGGTTAGTGGTGGGAATTCTTTTGAATCGGGGAGTCTTATGTATCAGGATCGGTTGTATCTCAATGATGGTTCTGGTCATTTTGGTAAACTGAATAATAGCCTGCCAAAAGAATCTGTGAGTGGAAGTTGTGCTATTGCTGGCGATTTTGATAAGGATGGTGATCTTGATATTTTCGTAGGAGGGAGGCATAGTGGATTGCAATACCCAAATCCACCTGAAAGTTTTATTCTAAAAAATGAATCGAAAGACGGCCGTATTCAATTTTTAAATGCTACTTCAGAAATCAGTCCTGCTCTTGAACATGTGGGGATGGTTTCTGATGCCATTTGGACAGATTATAATGGTGATGGTTGGCTTGACCTGATTGTAGTTGGTGAATGGATTCGTGTTACAGTTTTTCTGAATAAAGATGGAAAGCTCATCGAGCAGGAAATTGCTTCATTGAATAACAGCGAAGGC
>JAHEMV010000555.1 GCA_024643455.1 Cytophagales bacterium | reverse complement strand
AACTCAATGTAGAAAAGATTGGTTTGGGCGTAACTACTTTTGTTTTAGCAACGCTTAATGGACATAACAAGGCCAACATTGAAGGTTTTATTCAGGAAATCAATAAAATCCCGGAAGTCGTCGAATGTCATCACATCACCGGTGCAGGTGACTTTATTTTAAAGGTAGTTTCCAAAGACATCGCCTCCTACCAAAAGTTGATGCTGGAAAAGGTAAGCGACATCAAGCAGGTTGACAATATGCAATCGATGGTTGTCTTGTCCACATTTAAGGACAGTAAAGTAATCCCCATGAATTAACATTTGGTTCAGATGATCACGACTGAAAACATGATATTAAATAAGCAGCAGATTCAGCACAAAATCAGCCGGATCGCTTATGAGATTTATGAAAATAATTATCTGGAAAAAAAGCTATATGTCGCCGGAATTCCAACCGGATACAACCTTGCCAAATTGCTGGTAAAGGAATTAAAAAAAATAAGCCCTTTTGATATTACATTACTGAAAATTGAATTTCCCCAGAAAAAACCATCTGCAGAATCCATACAGGTGGACTGTGATCCTAAAGAATTGAAAGGTAAAGTATTGATTTTAGTTGATGACGTATTGCATACAGGCAGGACTTTTCTACATAGCCTGAGACCCTTCATGGATGTGGAAGTAAAAAAAATAGAGACAGCTGTATTGATAAATCGTAGCCACAAACTATTCCCTATTTCTTCAGATTACGTTGGTTATGAACTTTCCACCACATTAAATGATCATATCGAAGTCGTATTGGAGCCTGGTAAATTTGGCGTGTACCTGTATTAGCGATATTCTATATCAAAAACCTCACTTTCCTTTTTATACCTTGCTTTTTTAAAAGTAAGAAGATAGACTACTGGTTTTAATTCCTTCGAAAATGAAACAGTGTTTTTATTTTCAATGATTATCCATTTGAAAAATATTATTCCATTTTTAGAATTTGGCTTAACAAAAAGCCAAATTCCATATCATTTTATTATTTTTATACTTATCATTTTTTATTGAGATTCTAAACCCAAAATCATGAAAAAAAGTATACTACTGCTTCTGATGGTGCTACTCTATCAGCCAATATTTGCACAAAAGAAAATCTGGGATGAAACCGAAGCTGAAAAAACAAAACGGCTTGAATGGTGGACAAACGACCGTTTTGGTATGTTTATCCACTGGGGAACTTACGCATTGGCAGGCCGTCATGAATGGGTGAAAAAGAATGAGCGAATCCCGGATAGTGAGTACCAAAAATACTTTGATAACTTCAATCCTGATCTCTACAATCCAACAGAATGGGCAAAGATGGCCAAAGCTGCAGGTATGAAATATGCCGTTATTACTTCCAAACACCATGAAGGGTTCACCCTTTTTGATTCAAAATTTACAGATTATAAAGTCACCAATACGCCCTACGGAAAAGATGCGTTAAAAGAGTGGGTCGATGCATTTCGGGCGGAAGGACTGAAAATTGGTTTTTATTATTCGTTGATCGACTGGCATCACCCTAAATATACCATTGACAGAGTGCATCCTCAAAGTGTTACTACCAAAGAAGAATATGACGCCATAAACAAGGATCGCGACATGAGCGTGTATCGCGAATACCTCAAAAACCAGGTTCGCGAAATTCTGACCAACTATGGGAAAATTGACATTTTGTGGCTCGACTTCTCCTTTCCTGGTGAGTTTGGAAAAGGACGAGACGATTGGGGGTCGGTCGAGTTGATGAAAATGGTTCGTAAACTGCAACCAGAGATTCTCGTCAATGACCGCGCAGATCTGAAAGACTATGCCGGAGGTTGGGACTTTACCACACCTGAACAATTTAAAGTGCCATTTTGGCCAACCTATGAAGGCAAGAAAATTCCATGGGAAACCTGTCAGACCTTTTCAGGTTCATGGGGATACTACCGTGATGAATATACCTGGAAAGACACGAAGCAATTGCTCGTATTGCTAATCGAGTCAGTAAGTAAAGGTGGAAATCTCCTGCTCAATGTGGGACCGACAGGTCGGGGAACCATTGATTATCGGGCACAAAATGCCCTGGCCGATATGGGTGACTGGATGAAAGTCAACAATCGATCAGTCTACGGATGTACGCAGGCACCAGAAACGTTTGCCGTTCCGGACAATTGCATATTAACCTATAATCCAAAAACAAACCGCCTGTACATTCATTTACTGGATTATCCATTGCAGAACTTTACACTGCCCGGATACAAGGGGAAAGTGAAATATGCGCAGTTTCTTCACGATGCATCGGAAATTAAGATATCTGCACCACGAGGGCATTGGGTAGAACAGAATCTGGCAGAAAACGACATCAATCTGAGTTTACCGGTGAATAAACCACCAGTAGAAATTCCAGTGATCGAGTTGATTTTGGAGGATTGATCCTGGTGACGAAAATAGAAACCGCCATCGCGAGGCCGAAGGCTGTGGCGATCTGTTAATTGTCTGCAATGATCTAACAGATTGCCTGCCTATCGAATCAGGCAGGCAATCTTTATCGGTCAGAAAGAATCGTACAGATGTGAATAGATTGCCACACTTCGCGAAAAGCTACGTTCGCAATGACGTGGTAAAAAAAATGCGCGATGACGGTTTTTATTAATTTGGTTAAATAGAAAAATGAAAGTACTCACATTTATGTTCCTTTTTGCTATCCTTTTGCCATCCTGCAACCAATCCGGTTGTTCCAATAATTCCAATGCAATTTTAAGTCAAAATGATAAAAACACGTGGTCGTATCAGAATGAACTGATGCGATTGATCGAACAAAATCCAACAGGAGTTGAGTATTATTTTGAGCGACGAGCAGAAATCGAAGGGGAAAGTTTCATTGTACTTAATTGCTATGGCACTGATTTTTGTGGCGAATTGAAGACCAAGTCTGTTATTAAAAATTTAGAATCCTTAAAACTCCAAAACAACAAAGGCTTTAGTGGGGCAAAATTGGAAGGGGTAGTGTTGAAAAAAGAAACGCTCAAAAATGGGCATGAAGTCTTTGCTTTCGAAAAGTTAGATCGGATTGTTGATTAGCAATTAATCCTATGAATAGGACCAATACATACTTTCAATAATTATTTTTAAAATGAAAGAGAAACATAGTCGCCGCAGTTTTATTAAGGCCGCCTCAATCGGTAGCCTCGGAGTAACAATGGCAAGTAGCCATTCCATTTGGGGTAAGAGTCTATCCGAACAAAGCAAAAAAGTGGGAATAATTGGCCTGGACACTTCCCATAGCGTTGCATTCACCAAGGAATTTAACGATCCGAATGCCGGCCCGGAATTAGGGGGATATAAGATCGTTGCCGCATATCCAAAAGGCAGTTCTGAAATAGAGTCCAGTTACAGCAGAATACCCAAATACACACAGGAAGTGGAAGAATTGGGAGTGAAAATTGTCGACTCCATCGATGCTTTACTTGATATGGTGGA
>JAHEMV010000090.1 GCA_024643455.1 Cytophagales bacterium | reverse complement strand
ACAAAGCGTGTACTAAAAAATCTTGGAAAATCCATCAGCAAGAAAGTATTTGAAGTTAATTCCAAAGATCGAATGGCAATACATGTAGCAGCAGTATTTGCGTGCAACTTTACCAATAAGATGTTTCGGATTGCTCAGGAAATACTTCAAGACCAGGGATTTGATTTTGACTTGCTCAGACCACTTATTGTAGAAACAATCAACAAAAGTCTGGATATTGGTCCGAAATCAGCTCAAACTGGCCCGGCAATAAGAAGAGACCTGGAAACGCTCGACAGACACATGGCTTATCTTAAGGGCAATGAATATCAAAAACTGTATAAGATCATTACAAAAAAAATATTAGAAAGCTAGTCACTTCAAAGCCAATGCTCAATCGTTGATTGTGCTACCTTTGTGTTGGCAATAAAATTTAGAATGAATTCAAGCCGATCCAAAAGAAGAAAATTTTCCATAACTGGTTTTTTAAAACTCACCAGATTCCCAAATTTGCTGATCATTGCGTTTACTCAATATTTTACTGCTATATTTTTGATTGGATATCCATATAATTGGTACGAAAAGATATTCGATGTGCATCTTTTCTTACTTTCTTCATCTACTTTGTTTATTGCCGCAGCAGGGTATATCATCAACGATTATTATGACATCAAGATTGATTATATAAATAAGCCTGACCGGGTGGTTGTTGGAAAATTAGTAAACCGGCGAATCGTTCTTGCTTCCCATGGTTTTCTAAATGTTATTGGAATTGCACTAGGTTTTTATTTGAGTTTATCCGTTGGAGTGTTGAATTTCTTTTGTGGATTTTTACTATGGTTGTATTCGAATAAATTAAAACGCTTGCCTTTTATAGGCAATTTTACGATTGCCTTGCTTACCGCACTTTCTATTTATGTCATCGCACTTTATTTTCAAAGAAATTTATTCCTGGTACTCAATTATGCCGTATTTGCATTTTCCATTAATTTGGTTCGGGAGATTATAAAAGACCTGGAAGATATTCGTGGCGATATACGATTTGGCAGTAAAACGCTGCCCATCATTTGGGGACTAAGAAAAACAAAATATTTTCTTTTTGTTTTAATCCTCATTTTCATTTTTACACTGTTCTATTTGTCTCATGGCTTGGAGAATCACACGCTAAATATATTTTTTATGATGCTTATAGTTCCAATCGGTTATTTAATTTATTTACTTTATAAAGCGGATTCTCAAAAGCGTTTTCACCAGTTGAGTACATATTGCAAACTATTGATGCTTGCGGGGATTTCCAGTATGATGTTTTTTTAAAATTTTAATCAACCTACAGTGTGAAAACGAAAATTGCCATTTTTGCTTCCGGTAATGGATCCAATGCAGAAGAAATTATAAAACACTTTAAGAGCCATAAAACGATTGATGTTTCATTGATCTTATCCAACAACCAGAATGCCTATGTCCTTCAGCGTGCCGAGAATTACAATATCCCTCATTTTGCTTTTAAAAGAGATGATTTTTATAATGGAAAAATAATTGATGAGATCCTGAGGTTGAATAAAATCAATTTCATTGTGCTTGCTGGATTTATGTGGCTTATGCCTGAGCGTTTTGTGAAGAATTATCCAAATAAAATCATCAATATCCATCCTGCCCTTTTACCCAAATACGGAGGAAAAGGTATGTATGGGAGTCATGTGCATGAAGCTGTAGTAAAAAACAAAGAGAAAGAAACCGGAATTACTATTCACTGGGTAAATGAAGAGTATGACAAGGGAAGCATCATCAAGCAGGTGAAATGCAGCGTTTCCTCAATAGATACTGCAGAAGATGTGGCAAATAAAGTCCATAAGCTTGAATACGAGAATTATCCTAAAATTATAGAGCAGGCAGTATTGGGTTAATGAATAAAATCGATGAATTAAGCTTATTTTGAGAAAGTAATTGAAAATCAACCATTAAAAAAGTAGTTTTGCTGTTTAAAAAAATATCCCATATTTCATGTCCTTAAAGAAGATCAATTCAGCACTTATTTCTGTTTATCACAAAGATAATCTTGAGCCAATCATCAGACTACTTCATCAAAATGGCGTTCAGCTTTTTTCAACAGGAGGTACACAAAAATTTATAGAGGAATTGGGTATCCCTGTGGTACCAGTTGAAGATTTGACCAGTTATCCATCAATTCTGGGAGGGCGAGTAAAAACCCTCCACCCAAAGGTTTTCGGTGGAATTTTGTCCAGGAGAGACCATGATGGAGATAAAGCTCAAATGAAGGAATATCAGATTCCTGCAATTGATATGGTGATTGTTGATCTGTATCCTTTTGAGGCTACAGTTGCTTCAAATGCAAGTCAACAGGATATTATCGAAAAAATTGATATCGGAGGAATTTCCTTAATTCGTGCTGCTGCTAAAAATTTTAATGATGTTTTGGTAGTATCATCAATGGAACAATATCAGGAGGTTGAAACCGTATTAAAAGATCAAAAATGTGAAACAACCACTAACCAACGGAAATTATTTGCGGCAAAGGCATTTGATATTTCATCTCATTACGATACGGCAATTTTCAGCTATTTGAATTCAGATAGTTCTATCTCAGGATTTAAAAACAGTACTCGGCAAAGCAAAGTGTTGCGATATGGTGAAAATCCACACCAGCAAGGAGTATATCATGGTGATCTCGAAGAAATATTTGATCAGATCCATGGTAAAGAATTGTCCTATAACAATCTGGTGGATGTGGATGCAGCGGTTTGTTTGATAGAAGAATTTGAAGATGAAACAGCATTTGCTATTTTAAAACATACTAATGCATGTGGGTGTGCCACTGGAAAAACGGTGAAAGAAGCCTATATGAAAGCTTTCGAAGCAGATACTGTTTCGGCATTTGGCGGAGTATTAATCACCAATAAAGTGGTCGACGCTGATGCAGCAAATGAACTACACAGTTTGTTTTTTGAAATATTAGCCGCTCCGGATTTTACTGAAGAAGCTTTGGAAATACTTAGGCAAAAGAAAAACAGAATATTGCTTAAGAAAAAAACAAACCTTACTACCACTAAGCAATTCAAGAGTATACTTAATGGAATTATTGAGCAAGACAGAGATTTGAAGACGGACAGCCTGGATGATCTTAAGGTGGTAACTAAACGTGCCACAACTTCTGATGAGAATAATGCACTTTTATTTGCCAGTAAAATTTGCAAACACACCAAGTCCAATACCATAATTCTGGCAAACAATGGACAATTGATTGCAAGTGGTGTAGGGCAGACATCCAGGGTTGATGCGCTTCGGCAGGCAATAGAAAAAGCTGCTGCTTTTAATTTGTCTTTAAATGGGGCTGTAATGGCTTCGGATGCATTTTTTCCATTTCCTGATTGTGTCGAAATAGCACAGGAAGCCGGAATAAAGGCAGTAATTCAACCTGGTGGATCAATAAAAGACAAGGATTCAATTGCCTATTGTGATGATCACAATATGGCCATGGTGTTTACAGGCACCCGGCATTTTAAACATTAAAAATTTGCAGGTAAGATAAATGTGTATTTTACACTTATTAATATATTTCTGATTACTAACTTCCGAGCCCGTTTACCTTAATACTTTCATATGGGATTATTTGACTTTTTTACAAGTGATATTGCTATTGACCTGGGTACAGCCAATACGCTGATTATCCATAAAGATAAAATTGTGGTGGATGAACCATCTATCATAGCTATTGACAAAAACACCAATAAGGTGTTGGCTATTGGTACGGAAGCTATGCAGATGCACGAAAAAACCCATGATAACATCAAGACGATTCGTCCTTTGAAAGATGGAGTTATTGCTGATTTTCATGCTGCTGAGCACATGATCCGGGGTATGATTAAAATGATTGATACCGGAAAAAGATGGTTACCCACTTCACATAGAATGGTAATTTGTATCCCTTCAGGAATTACAGAGGTAGAAAAGAGAGCAGTTCGAGACTCTGCAGAACATGCTGGTGCAAAAGAGGTCTATATGATCCATGAACCGATAGCAGCAGCATTGGGTATTGGAATAGACATTGATCAACCAGTGGGTTCAATGATCGTGGATATAGGTGGTGGAACAACTGAGATTGCAATTATAGCTCTTTCAGGTATTGTCTGCAATCAGTCCATACGAATAGCCGGAGATACTTTTAATAAGGATATTCTGGACTATATGAGAAGACAACATAATCTTTTAATTGGGGAGCGATCTGCTGAAAGAATAAAAATTGAAGTTGGATCAGCGCTAACAGAATTGGATGATGCACCAGAGGATTATGAAATCAGGGGTAGGGACCTAATGACTGGAATTCCAAAAATTATAAAAATATCGTATTCTGAAATCGCTTTTGCAATAGATAAATCTGTTTCAAAAATAGAAGAATCGGTCTTGAAGGCCCTTGAGATATCTCCTCCGGAATTAAGTGCTGACATTTACGATAATGGCATTCACCTGACAGGTGGTGGAGCACTACTTCGGGGATTGGACAAAAGACTTGCTTTGAAAACAAAATTACCACTGCATATTGCTGAAGATCCATTGAGAGCAGTTGTTCGAGGCACTGGTCTTGCACTTAAAAATTTAGGTCAGCTCAAGGCTGTTTTGATGACATAAACGCCACATGTATCGATTACTACAACTAATACATAGTTACCGAGCGTTTCTTTTATTACTTTTTATTGAGTCGGTATGCCTATGGTTAATGGTTAGAAATAATCCATATCATAGCGCAGCCTATTTTCATACAAGTAATACACTGATTGGAAGTTTTTTTGAGACAAGAAAAAATGTTTCTCAATATTTCAATTTGCCAACAGTAAATGAGGCATTAGCCAATGATAATGCTACACTGCGTGAATCTCTTGCCAAAAGTCAGGTGCCAATTGTAGTGCATTCTGAAGAAGATTCTATCAAATTGGTAAAAGGTAGTTATGACTACGATTTTCTTGCAGCAAAAGTAATCAACAATTCCATAAGGTTGACACATAATTATATCACCATAAACAAAGGGAGTCTAAATGGTGTTGAACCAGGCATGGGAGTGATCAGCGCAAATGGTGTTGTTGGAAAAGTAATGTCAGTCTCCAATAACTTTGCAACCATTTCTTCATTACTTAATATAAATGTGTTCGTTTCATCATTTTTGAAAAGGAACAACACATTTTGTAGCGTCAATTGGGATGGAAAAAATCAATTGAAAGCAAAGCTGATGTATGTTCCCATTCATATTGAATTGCAAAAAGGAGACACCATTGTGACATCTGGATACAATTCAATTTTTCCGGAAAATATTATTATTGGTTATGTCGATGAGGTAATTCAGAGACCAAACGCTGCATTTAATGACATTAACATCAATTTATCCAATGATTTCTCAAATCTGGCCTTTGTATATATCATTAAAAATCCATTGAGAAAAGAGCAAATTGAATTAGAAACCTCTCAAAAAGAAGAAAATGAGTAATCGTACCTACATATCGGTGATCGTATCATTTTTCCTGTATGTACTATTACAAGGGTTGTTATTAAAAAATTTTATACTTTTTGATACTGCCTTCTGTTTTCTATATATAGCCTTTATATTGTTACTCCCATTAGAGTTGGGACCTTTGATACTCATGGTAATATCTTTTGTGACTGGCTTCACTGTCGATTTGTTTTATGATAGTTTAGGAGTCAATGCTGCAGCGAGTGTTTTTATAAGTTTTATAAGACCATACTGGTTGAGTTTAATAACACCACGTGGAGGATATGAAGAAATAGTAATACCCAACTTGAAAACCATGGATTTTGGGTGGTTTTTTACTTATTCATTACCATTGATTTTCATTCATCAGTTTGTTTTGTTTTTCCTTGAAGCCGGCGGTTTCGGAATGTTCTTTTTCACCTTATCAAAAGTGTTTTTTTCTACTCTTCTGACCTTTTTCGTTATTGTCTTAACACAGTATTTGTTTTATAAAAAAGCAGTCTGATCGTGGATAACAACCGGAAATACATTGTACAATTTGCCATAATTTTAGTTGGACTAATTTATTGTATTAAGTTATTTCAAATTCAGTATTTAGATGACACGTATGGGCCGGCTGCTGAGGATAACATTCTTAGAAAAATACGTGATTATTCTTACCGGGGTGTTATTTATGATCGACAAGGAAACTTGCTTGTTCATAACGATCCGGTTTTTGATTTAATGGTGATTCCAAAAGAAGCTGTAGTAAAAGATACCACCCTTTTCTGTAGCCTTTTGAACATTTCTAAGGAGGATTTCATTTTAAGGATGAATTCTGCAAGAAAATACGATATCTATCAGCCTTCAGTCTTTTTGAAAATGCTATCCATGAAGGATTTTGCCCGATTTGAGGATTTTCTTGTTGATTACCCGGGATTTTATCCTCAAGTACGTTCGTTACGCGGGTATTATCACCATAGTCTGGCCAACGCTTTAGGGTACGTTGGTGAGATCAGTAAACGAATGTTGGATCAGGACACCACAGGCACTTACAAACAAGGAGACTATATAGGTATCAGTGGATTGGAATTGGAATATGAAAAGGAACTGAAAGGACAAAATGGTGTCAAATATAAAATGGTTAATGTACGTGGCGTGGAAAAAGGAGCTTTTAAGGAAGGAAAACGCGATACATTGTCTGTCGCAGGTGCCAATCTCACCTCCTCAATAGACCTTGAATTACAGCAGTATGGCGAGTGGCTAATGGAAGGGCTTTCAGGAGGAGTAGTTGCTTTAGACCCAAAATCCGGCGAGGTGTTAAGTATTATTTCCAGTCCATCATATGATCCCGGATATCTTAGCGGAAGGCTATTTAGTGAAAATTTTGCCGAGTTGACAATCGATACTTTGAAACCACTTTTTAATCGGGCAATTATGTCAGTATATCCTCCAGGCTCTACGTTCAAACCATTGCAAGCTCTTATTGCTTTGCAAGAAGGAGTCTTAACCCCCGATGAACAGGTCTTTTGCAGCGGAGGCCTTGTCGGAGACCATGCTCCAGCAGGATATTATGATGTTTTCAAAGCAATTAAAATGTCTTCAAATAATTATTTTTATATCGTTTTCAGAAGAATTATAAACCAGAATTTATCGGATAATACATTTATTGATTCCAGATTGGGATTGGAAAAATGGGATAGTTATTTACATAAATTTGGATTAGGCCAGACTGTAGGTATCGATATACCAAATGAAAAAGGTGGTCAAATTCCATCACCAGAATTATACAACAGGATTTATGGAGAAGATAGATGGAAATGGTCAACCATTAATTCGATAAGTATCGGTCAGGGTGAGATTTCCATTAGTCCGCTTCAGATGGCAAATTACGTTTCAGCCATTGCAAACAAAGGTTATTTTTATACACCTCACGTTATCAGGGAAATCGGAAATACAGGAAAACCCAGACCAGAATATCTCGAAAAACATCTGGTTGGAATTGACTCTGTACATTTCAGGACAGTAATTGACGCGATGGAAGCGGTAGTTAATGCTCCCGGCGGAACCGGTTTTAGGGCTGCAGTTCCCGGTATTAAAGTTTGTGGAAAAACCGGTACCTCACAAAATCCTCACGGGGAAGATCATTCCGTATTTATTGCATTTGCACCAAAGGATGATCCTAAAATTGCCATTTCTGTCTATGTCCAAAATGCAGGGCAGGGAGCGAGGGCAGCCGCCTCCATTGCTGGATTGATGATGGAAAAGTATTTGACTGGTGAAATCAAAAAGGTATATATTGAGGATTATGTTAAAAAAGGACAATTTATATATTGAGAGCTGAAAATACTATAGCGAATAAAATTGACTGGTTGGTAATCGTTACCTACTTTGTATTGGTATTGCTAGGATGGCTCAATATTTATGCTGCAGTTTATGACGAAGAACTGAATAAAAGCATCTTTGATTTATCCTTAAACTCAGGTAAACAACTTATCTGGATAGGGACCAGTATACTTATTATTATAGTCATCATGACTGTGGATTTCAGGTTCTACGATTCTTTTGCGTATATCGTTTATGGTATTGTGGCCTTTTTATTGATTTTCGTACTCTTTGCCGGCACAAAAGTATCTGGAGCTACAAGCTGGTTTTCTATTGCTGGATTCAGGATGCAACCCTCTGAATTTGCCAAGTTTGCAACAGCTCTGGCCTTGGCAAAGTATATGAGTAAGGTTAATTATAAGCTCACAAACTTCAACGATTTGATAATTACTGGTTGCATTATACTTTTTCCAGCAGTGTTGATTATTGTTCAGGGAGATACAGGGACTGCCCTGGTTTTTGGAGCCTTTGTAATTGTAATGTACCGAGAGGGACTAAACCCCGCCGTATTGGTAATCGGTATTGTTGCCATAGCCCTTTTTATCCTTACACTTATTTTTGATCAAATGCACCTGATCATTGCTATTTTGGTAGTCGGAGCAATAATAATTCTTCTTGGTAAAAAGAAATGGAAACGGATATTAACAATTATTGCTGGGGTGATCATTGTAATAGGGGTTGTCTGGAGTGTTGATTACTTTGTTAACGAAGTGCTTAAGCCTCATCAGCAAAATCGGATCAAAGCATTAATCAACCCAGAAGCGGATCCATTAGGTTACGGATGGAATGTAACTCAATCTAAAATTGCAATCGGTTCAGGAGGTTTGTTGGGCAAAGGTTTTTTGCAGGGAACACAAACTAAATTTGATTTTGTCCCGGAGCAAAGTACTGATTTTATATTTTGTACTTTGGGTGAAGAACAAGGGTGGGCCGGAACTACAATCGTGATCATGCTCTTCGTGTTCTTTATGGTTCGGATTGTTCAAATTGCTGAAAGGCAAAAGGAAACTTTTGCCCGTGTATATGGCTATTCTGTAGCCTCCATATTATTCATCCATTTTTTGGTAAATATTGGTATGACCATTGGTCTTTTTCCTGTGATTGGTATTCCTCTTCCGCTCTTTTCTTATGGTGGTTCTTCTTTGTGGGCTTTTACCATTTTAATATTTATACTGCTGAAAATCGATGCTCATCGAATGCAAGTACTGGTGAGATAAAACGTTATTTTGGAAAGCGTTTGTTAACAACACTTAAAAATTCCATCACTTCCTCCTTTTCGAGATCCCAATTTTTCTTTTGGATATAGTTTAAATTTATAAACTCCATTGCTTCATTATTATTGGTGCAATTGTCCAGGTAATTTATAACCATCTCAAACTCACTTTTATCTCCTTTAAACAGATCGTTTTCAAACATGAATCGCTGATTGATCGTAATGCTTTTTTTCAAACCATCCAATGGTTTTTTAGTATGAATATCCATAATGGCTTCTTTCTTTTCCGAACCCAGCATATCTAACAACGTTTGATTTTTTGTTTTAAATTTTTCGTTGATACTATCGTTCTCCGGAACATCTTCTTTGTGATCTTTCACTTCAGAATCAGAATACACTTTATTCAAATCCAATGGAATGACTTTGGAAAATAATTGCTGATAAGCATCGAAATCTTCTGGTGTTTCTTTAATTTTTTCACAAACCTCATCAAATATCCTAACTGCATCATCATTGAAAACAGCCTGAATACTATCGGAATGAAATCGGTCTATATATGCCTGAAGAAGATGTGCGTTGATTTTTATATATTTTTTACTTTTCTCCAAATCTGTTATTGAAATCTGATGATTTGCAGGATTATTTATCTCTTGCAAATAATACTCATAAGGTGAGAAGATTAGCAAAATTGTTTTGTAGGTAGCTTCCTCTAAAAGGGGGCTAAAATCCTCTTTTTTAACAAGAATATTTTTAGAAAGCACATTCATAAACGTGGTGAGCGCTTTTTGTATTACTTCATTGGAATAATCGAAATATGGACTTTTTAGTTTATCCAATTCTGTATTCCACTTTTCAAACAATAGCTTGAGCACAAAAAAGTTTAATTGTTTGATCTCGGAAAAGCCAGTAATTTCATCACCTTTTATATTGGATTTTTCTTTAAAAAAATCATTGATGAGTTTTTCAGCAAACGATTTACTATACGATTTAATTACCTGATGATTGATATTGCTTTCCATAAAATCAAAATATTTGTACCAGTAAAAATACAGCCAAATAAAAACTTTATCTTTCAATCAACGAAAAATATTTGGTTAAATTACTGAAAGCAATTCCGGTTAAGTTTATGATTATTTCTAATTTTGACCTGAATATTAAATTCAAATAGATGTTTATAGAACCCAATTTTGGAAGCAAGCATATCAGCAGGAAAAATGAAACTGGTTGGATTGAAGTGGTATGTGGTTCTATGTTTTCAGGAAAAACAGAAGAGCTCATTAGGAGGCTGAACAGAGCAAAAATTGCAAATCTAAAAGTGGAAATATTCAAACCTGCAACTGATAAACGATACCATATTTCCAATGTAGTTTCCCATGACCGAAAGGAAATCCGATCTTCTCCAGTACAGTTTGCAAATGATGTCCTACTTTTAGCCGCAGACTGCGATCTGGTTGGGATTGACGAAGCGCAATTTTTTGATGCTGAAATTGTAAATGTCTGTGTAAAGCTAGCTAATAAAGGAAAACGAGTGATTGTTGCTGGTCTTGATATGGATTTTATGGCTCGCCCGTTTACCCCTATGAATGACTTGATGGCCGTAGCAGAATTTGTCACTAAAACCCATGCAATTTGCATGAACTGCGGATCCATTGCAAGCTATACCTTTAGACTTGACGACTCAAACCAACAGGTGGTATTGGGAGAGAAAGAGTTGTATGAAGCCAGATGCAGACGATGCTACAATATGGGAATGGAGGAAAAAAGGTTAAGAAGAGCGAATAATTGACAGCAAAATGCTATTCAAAACAAGAGGTATCGCCCTTTCTTTTATCAAGTACAAGGAATCATCTATTATTGCCAGAATATTTACAGAAGCTTTTGGCATGCAGTCATACATTGTCAATAGTGTGCGATCAAAATCTACCAAAACTAAAATTGCCTTATTTCAACCGCTAACCATCCTTGATTTGGTTGTGTATCACAATAAGCGAAGAGAGATCAATCGAATTAGTGAGATAAAATGCAGTTTTACTTTTCATACAATTCCATTCAATATACGAAAGACTTCCATTGCATTATTTCTCACTGAATTACTCAATCAGACCTTATATGATGAAGGGGAAAATGAAGAACTATTTGATTTTATTCATGAATCAATCATCACTTTTGATGGCTTTCAACAAGCTTATGAGAACTTTCATATTCAGTTTATGCTTCTTTTGAGCAAATATTTAGGGATCAAACCTGAGTCTGCCCGTGACATGCTATTGGAAGTTGGGCATTTAAGGCTTTACGACAAGGAGTTCCTGGAAAAGGTAGACTTTTTTATTCGATCGGATTTTACAGATTATCAAAAAATAGATAAGTCCGTTCGAAATGAAATCCTATTACTTATTATTGATTACTTCAGATTTCACTATGATTCTATCCGGGAGTTCAAATCGATTCACGTGTTAAAAGAAGTGTTAGGTTGAATAATAGAAACAAAAAAAGCTGCTCATACTAAGCAGCTTTCAGTGACTATGTTTTATAAGACTATTCCTGGATTACCCCTGAAGCAAGTAAGATAATGTTATTATTTAACACTTCAACAATACCTCCACTAACCATGATTTCCCCGATGGTATCTTTTATTTTATAGAGAACTTTTCCTTTTTCAAGTGAGCTGATTATAGCAGCGTGATTTTTTAAAACTTGAAAGGAACCTTTCGTACCTGGAAAAGTAGCAGAATCAACCTCCCCTCTAAATATAGTTTTATCCGGTGTTATGATTTCCAAATGCATATTATCTAGCTTTTTGCTTCAGCTATTAATTTTTCACCTTTCTTAACTGCGTCTTCTATTGTTCCAACAAGGTTAAAAGCTGCTTCTGGCAAATGATCCAATTCACCATCAATGATCATGTTAAATCCTTTGATGGTATCTTTTATATCAACCAATACTCCCGTAAGCCCCGTAAATGCTTCAGCAACATGGAAAGGTTGTGACAAAAATCTTTGAACCCTTCTGGCGCGATGTACTACCTGCTTGTCTTCATCCGAAAGTTCTTCCATTCCCAGGATTGCAATAATATCCTGAAGTTCGGAATAACGTTGAATTATTTCCTTTACCCTTTGTGCTGTATTGTAATGCTCATCACCAAGGATTTCAGGATTCAAAATTCTGGAAGTAGAATCCAATGGATCCACCGCAGGATAAATACCAAGCTCAGCAATTTTCCTTGAAAGAACCGTGGTGGCATCAAGGTGAGAAAATGTAGTGGCTGGAGCAGGGTCTGTGAGGTCATCTGCAGGCACATAAACAGCCTGAACAGAGGTAATAGAGCCTCTTTTCGTTGAAGTGATCCGCTCTTGCATCTCTCCCATCTCTGTTGCTAAAGTAGGTTGATATCCAACTGCTGATGGCATTCTACCTAGCAAAGCAGATACTTCTGATCCTGCTTGTGTAAACCTGAATATATTGTCGATAAATAATAAAATATCATTCCCTTTTCCTGTTCCGTCTCCATCCCTGAAATACTCAGCAACAGTAAGTCCTGATAGTGCTACTCTGGCTCTTGCTCCAGGAGGCTCATTCATTTGACCAAAAACCAAGGTTGCCTGTGATTTGGCTAATTCAGCTTTATCTACTTTTGAAAGATCCCAATGTCCTTCTTCCATGGATTTCATGAACTCCTCACCGTATTTTATTACCCCCGATTCGAGCATTTCACGCAACAAATCATTTCCTTCTCTGGTTCGCTCACCCACTCCTGCAAATACAGACATACCAGCATAGGCTTTTGCTATATTGTTAATCAGCTCCATGATCAGAACTGTCTTACCAACTCCAGCTCCGCCAAAGAGACCAATTTTACCTCCCTTGACATAGGGCTCCAATAAGTCGATTACTTTGATACCGGTAAAAAGAATTTCAGAACTAGTAGATAGATCTTCATATTTCGGAGCATGTCTGTGAATTGGGGAACTTCCGGTGG
>JAHEMV010000554.1 GCA_024643455.1 Cytophagales bacterium | reverse complement strand
GCATCAATTAAACGTGCCTTCAATGAAACCTATTTTAATCCTGAAACAAATAACTATAACGATGGCAGTCAGATGGCCAATGCATTTCCCTTGTACTTAGGTCTGGTGCCAGAGTCCAAAAGAAATGCAGTGCTTGAAAACCTGGTTCAGGATATCGAAGTAACGCATAAAACCCATTTGACTACAGGTGTTTTAGGGACAAAATATTTGATTGAAGCCCTGACCAATTTTGGTCGGTCTGATGTGGCCTGGGCATTAGCCACACAGACAACGTATCCTAGTTGGGCGGAGATGATGAAACGGTTTAACACCATGTGCGAGTTTTGGACTTTGAAGCAATCCCACAACCATGTGATGATGGGGAGTATTGATTCCTGGTTTTATAAGTCATTGGCTGGCATTCAACTTGTTGAAGTAAAACCAGCTTATAGCGCTATCGTTATAAAACCATATTTTGCTGAGGGCTTGGATCATGTGAGTGCTTCCACCAACACGATAAAAGGGAAAGTAGGGTCGGAATGGCTCAGGACTAAGGATGGTTTCAATCTCGATGTCGAGATACCTTTTAATTGCACAGGAATCGTAGATATCCCAATGACTGAAACTGCAATTATTTTGGAAAGTGGACAACCTTTAATTAAAGTAGCAGAAGTCAGTGAAATCAGTTTAGAAAATGGATACAAAAAAATTGGGATACCATCCGGGAGGTATCATTTCACTGTAAAAGATTAAAATTGATTCTATGTATTTGCCATCTTACAGCAAATCATAAAAGGATTAACAATGAATTTCAATCAATAGGTGCAGATTCAAAATCAGAATCATTTACCCAACCAGTATTAAGTTTTTCCCCATTCATATATCGCTCATAAAACCCACGCAAATCTTCCTGGGCATAGATATATTCATCAAATATTTTTCCATTTCCCATCATCCTTGGATCACCTTGGGTAGTAAGTTCTGTTTCCATTTTAGAAAGCATTTTAAATTTTACTTCCTGGTATCTAATGCTATCAGCAAGGTTGTGCATGCATTCCGGATCTTCATGGATGTAGTACAATTCCAGGGATGGCCTTTTGCCAAATGACCAATACCAATATTTGTGAGTTGCAGGACTGGTTCTTCTTTGAAGAAGAGCTGTTTTGGTTGGACTTCCGTCGCAATTAAGATAGCCGGTCTCTGGATTTCCGGCAGGCCAACGATCGGTCTCATAATTATTTATCAATAAAAATCCATCTTTGATAATACCACGAATTGGATACCCCCAGTCATGAGGGCGTCCTATATCATGACGCTCTTTACCAATCAGGATATGATCTCTGTAGTTGGTTACCCATCCGCTTTTATCGGAGTTAAAAATATCGGTTAAACTGTGCCCCTGGATGGGCTGCATACCTAAGTTTGTAGCATCCAATTTTGCCACTTCAATAAAAGTTGGGGCAAAATCAATAAAATTGACAAAGTCATCAATGATCCGACCTGGATTTTTTATGCCATTTTTCCACATAATAGCTAGGGGAAGATGGTTGGAAAGTTCATACTCCTGCCCTTTGATTCGAGGGAAGGGCATTCCGTTGTCTGCTGTGACGATGACGATGGTATTGTTCAGTTCTCCTTTTTTATCAAGAAGATCCAACATTCTTTGAAGGTGCAAATCAAAATATTCAATCTCAAATGCATAATCCAGTATGTCAGTTCGAACGGTATCATTGTCTGGCCAGAATGAAAACACCTTATCAATATCTTCAGGGGATTTGCCTCCTTTTTCAATACCAGCTCTGAATTCATATGCCCGATGTGGCTCAGTTGATCCATACCAAAAGCAAAATGGTTGTCCGATTGGTTTTTTATTAATAAAATCTTCAAAATTGGCTGAATAGTCAATATCGGAAATAAATTTTGCAGGAGGAGTTGTTTTTATCGCATTGTACGGGACTCCGGTCAATTGCCTGGGATTTCCATCCTTATCATAAGCGATACCCGGCGCCCATCCTTTTGCTGTATATCCAACATGGTATCCATTTTCTGATAAGGCTTCAACATAGCTCTTGAATTTTGTTGGGAAAAACGGAACATGATTGGCAGCATCTTCCAATTGCCATGAGTTACGACCAGTCAAAATACAGGCCCTGGATGGGGCGCATTTGGCATTGGGTGTATAAGCATTGTTAAATAAAATACCCTGATTAGCTACCATGTCAAAGGCTGGAGTTTTTACCCAGCTACATCCATAGGCACTCATATGCGGGTAGGACGCATCGTCTGCAATAGCAAACAGAATATTTGGTTTATTTATTTCTTCCTTGTATGGATGATTACAGGAAAAGATTAATACTATGCTTAGTAAATGAAATACAATATCGGCTTTGTATTTTTTCATGGATTTTTGGAGCTTTTTTCAAAGTAAAGATGAAGATAGTATTTACCGTGAATTTGTTATAAGGTATTGTTCGTTTTTACGATCTGTGACTCATTACGAACCATTGTTTTCGAATATAATTTTTATGCCTATTTTTGCACTCCAAATCGATAAATGATATGCCACTTAGCGAACAAGAATTAAGAAGAAGAGCCGAAAAAACCGAGTTGGAAAAACTCGGCATCAACCCATATCCACCAGAACTTTTCGAAGTGAATGTCAACGTTAAGGACATTCTCGAAAATTATGAAAAACAGAAAACGGATTATAAAAATATATCGATTGCCGGACGACTGATGAGCCGGAGGATTATGGGCTCAGCTTCTTTCGCTGAGTTGCAAGATGAATCAGGGAAAATCCAGATTTACTTCCGAAGAGATGATATCTGTCCTGGAGAAGATAAAACCATGTACAATACGGTTTTTAAAA
The DNA here is from genome assembly GCA_024643455.1 of Cytophagales bacterium. Lineage (GTDB taxonomy): Bacteria > Bacteroidota > Bacteroidia > Cytophagales > Cyclobacteriaceae > JAAUQL01. The sequence continues at coordinate 628 of JAHEMV010000554.1, read as the reverse complement.
AACTACTGGATATTGGAGATATTATTGGCATTAAGGGATATGTTTTTACTACACAAACTGGGGAAATATCAATCTATGTGACAGAGTTTAAAATATTGACAAAGTCACTACGACCACTGCCGATTGTAAAAGAAACAGAAGACAAAGATGGGAATATTGTTTCGCATGATAGTTTTACTGATCCCGAACAACGGTACCGACAGCGCTATGTAGACCTGATCGTAAATCCGCAAGTTCGTGAGACATTTAAAAAACGAACAGCATTGGTTAATACTATGCGCAACTTTCTAAATGAACGCGGTTATCTGGAAGTTGAAACTCCAATACTTCAACCAATTTATGGTGGGGCAGCTGCAAAGCCATTCAAAACCCATCACAATTCACTTGATATGACCTTGTATTTGCGCATTGCAAATGAACTGTACCTCAAAAGATTAATCGTTGGTGGTTTCGATGGTGTCTATGAATTTTCCAAGGACTTCAGAAATGAAGGCATGAGCCGGTTTCACAATCCGGAATTTACCCAGATAGAGCTTTATGTCGCCTATAAAGATTACAATTGGATGATGAACCTGGTTGAAGAAATGGTAGAAAAGGTTGCTTTAAACCTGCATGGAAAAACAGAAGT
>JAHEMV010000553.1 GCA_024643455.1 Cytophagales bacterium | reverse complement strand
ATAAAAGGCATGAAAGAGATTACCCAAAAAGAATTCGAAAATGAAGTATTAAAAGGAGGTAAGGTAGCCGTTGATTTTTATTCTTCAGAATGCCCGCCTTGTGAAGCGCTTGCTCCAAAATTTGAGAGTTTGTCAGAGTTATACGAAGATGATGTGAAATTTGTAAAGATTTTCAGACAAGAAAATAGGGAATTGGCTCAGAGTCTGGATGTAAATGGTTCTCCTACGGTCATTTTTTATGACGATGGAAAGCTTGTAGGAGAAAAACTAACTGGAGGCATCAAACGATCAGAATTAATAAAAAATTTAAATCAGTTGATTCCTGACGACCGTGTCAAGAAAGTCAATAGTAAAATCAAGCCCCGGGTTTCTGAATATGATGTATTGATCCTGGGTGGAGGCCCTGCAGGACTAACGGCTGGTCTGTATTTATGTCAGGCAAGGATAAATGCAGCACTAGTCGATGTTCAACTTCCGGGTGGGCAAATTTCTACAACGCATAAAATCTCAAATTATCCAGGATTTGTCGAACCTCAGCCAGGGTATATGCTGGCTCATTTTATGTCTGAGCAGACCAAAATCTGTGGAACAAAATATAAAGTAGCCGTTGATGTTGCCAGGGTAAATTTGAAAAATAAAACAATTGTTGTAGATGATTATGAAACCATTAAAGCTAAAAAGATATTATTGGCAACAGGTGCCTCTCCACGATACCTCAATGTGCCGGGTGAGCGAGAGCTGAAAGGCAATGGGATATCGTATTGTGCTACCTGTGATGCAAAATACTTCAATGATAAAGAAGTAATTGTGATCGGAGGGGGCAATACAGCAATAGAAGAAGCTGAGTTTATAGCAAAATTCGCTAGTAAAATTACGGTAATTCATCAGTTTGATAAGCTACAAGCCAATATGGAAGCCCAGGAAAAAGCCTTCGCAAATCCAAAAATAAATTTTGTATTCGATACAGAGCCAAGAGGTTTTGAGAAAAATGGCAATAAAATTTTTGTGAAGACAGAAAATCTGAAAACCAAGGAAACAAATACATTGCAGTCCGATGGTGTATTTATCTTCGTAGGCATGAAACCAAATACAGAATTATTCAACGGAGATCTGGATATAGACAATTGGGGTTACATCAAGACAAATGAGGATATGCATACCAGTCTGGATGGCGTATATGCCATAGGAGATATTCGAAGTAAGAAATACAGGCAAATCACAACAGCTGTTGCAGATGGTACAATCGCAGCAATTTCTGTAACCCGGGAACTTGATTATTGAATTTAATAAAAAGATTGCACGCTTTGGCCAGTAAATAAAGACGAAATTATTTAGGTCAAAGTGTGCATATCTCAATTTTAAATGCTTCAGCCGGATTCTTAACTAGTAATTGATCGAAATCCTCCTGAGTAAATCCCTTAGCTGTTAAGGCTGGGATTAAGAGAGAAAATATAGCGGAATACGGTTTTTCGTTCTTATTGCCGAACAGTTCAAATCCAATAGTGCCATCACCATTCTGTATGACGGACCAACCATTATCATGAGAAATAAGTACTTTCCCCAATAGGTTTTCTTGTTTTATAGCGATTAAAAAATTGGAGTATTGTTCAATAGATTCTGGGTTTTGGCTGATGCCGTCCAGGCTTATCCAACATCCACTTTTTATCAATTTAATTTGTTCGGGCGAAGTACAGTTTTGCGTATGAATTACAATTAGTGCTCTGGAGTCTACGCCGTTATTTTTAAGGATATTAATTTCGTCCACGGCAGCAATACTACTTCCTGTGTGGATTGCTATCTTTAGCCCAGACTTCAAATGAGTAAGCGCTCCAGCTTTAACAAGTTTTTGTTCAATGGAATCCAGGCTATTTTTTCCAACACCAAGTTTAATGAATCCCGGTTTTATCTCAGTCCCATTTATGCCGTTTTCCCATTCATTGGTCCATCGATCAGCCAGTTGATACGCTGTTTCAGTATAGGCATGGGAGGGGAGGTATTTTTTATCTGCGGCAGCATAATAACCGGTATTGGTAATGATGTTAATCCCACTTTTTTGTGAAAGCGATTTTAGTAATAAAACATCTCTGCCTATGTATTCTGGAGTGCATTCGATTAAGGTAGCTACACCTGTTTCTTTTAATTCATTCATAAAAGGAAGCATGAATTCCACTGCCTGACTGACTGGATATTGAGGTTGCTTTACTTGTTCAGCTCCGATAAAGTCTGTTGTGATGTGCTCGTGTTCAAGGGTAATTCCCATTTCACCACTATCGATCAATCCGTTCACGGTCATTACCTGATATGCTTTTTGGGCTTTTTGACCAGTGCAAGACCAAAATGATATCACTAATAAAAAGTTATAAATGAAAGTTCTCATATATCGATTCAGTTTTAAAGCTAAAATGATATAAAAATAATTTTATAAACTTAGTTTTGCACGATTTTATATGGTTTAAAGATGAAATACTGGAAAAAACTCAGTGAAAAGGAGATCCGTCAAAGAGTCGCTGATGCACTGGATAAAAATGTAGACTATCGGGAAAAAACGATTTTAGGTGTGCCCGCCTCACATCTAGACGAAAAGGTTTTTTATGGGAATGCAGCTTTTTTAAAAGATGCTCCATTTCTTTCGACTATGATTCATAATCCCAATCATATAGGTTGCCACACATTGGGAGAATCCGAAAGTTTTTTTGCCGGAACACAGAAAATAGAAAAAGAGCTTATCGCACTCATTGCAGAAGATATTTTGAACGGCAAGGAAAATGAACAGGATGGATACGTGGCGTCTGGAGGTACTGAAGCGAATATTCAGGCGATATGGATTTATCGAAACTATTTTATCAAAGAGCACAATGCATCAATTGACGAAATTTGTATCATTGGATCAGAAGATTGTCATTATTCCATCCATAAAGCTTCAAATCTCCTGAATATCAAATTTTATCCGGTTAAAGTTGATCATCTTTCACGATCGATCAGTAATAAAAGCCTGGAAGAAACCATTGAAAAAGCGAAATTGTCAAATGCCAAATATTTCGTTTGCATTGCCAATATGATGACTACCATGTTTGGGTCAGTTGATGATATAGAGATGATGGTTCAGGTGCTGGCAGCGAATAATTTATCCTATAAAATTCATGTAGATGGAGCCTATGGTGGTTTTGTATATCCTTTTGGTAATCAGGATAGCAAACTGGATTTCTCTAATTCTGAAGTGAGCTCTATAACCCTGGATGCACATAAAATGGTACAGGCGCCGTTTGGAACTGGTATATTTTTGGTAAGGAAAGGACTCATGAAATATACTTATACTGAAGAAGCTCAATATGTACAAGGATTGGATGCAACCTTAATAGGCAGTAGATCAGGGGCAAATGCTATAGCTGTTTGGATGATTTTGATGTCATATGGTCCACACGGTTGGTTTGAAAAAGTGCATATTTTACATTATCGTACAAATTGGCTTTGTGAGCGACT
>JAHEMV010000552.1 GCA_024643455.1 Cytophagales bacterium | reverse complement strand
AATGTTTACAGCATCTCCAGTTATAGAATAAGACAACCGGTCATCAGAACCTAAATTCCCGGCTATAATGGGCCCAAAATTTATTCCGATACCAACTACAATATTTTCATTGATGGTTTCAAGTAAGGCATCGTTGATTTCACCAAGTTTAGATATCATTTCCTTTGCGCATCGAACTGCAGAAATTTCAGGATCTTCAATCGGTTCCGGAGCTCCAAAAGAAACAAATATCTCATCACCAACAAATTGGTTAATCACCCCATTATGATCTTTTATCACATCAGACATCATGGAATAGTAAATATTCAGGAAATACACGACTTCCTTCGGATTGAGTCTGTCAGCTATTGATGTAAACCGGCGGATATCACAAAAAAGCAATGCCACTTCCAGCTGCTCACCTCCCCGGATATTTTCAACTTGTTGTCCCAGTGCTTTTTTAATTATGGGTTCTGGCACATATTTTATGAAAAGCTCAAGGGTTTCATTCTGTTTTGCAATCAGTTGATTGAGTTGATTGTTTGTTTTCTCAATTTCCAGCAATCTTTCCCGCTCTTCTTCCATGGCTTTTTGAAGCTTTTGCTCCGTATGCACGAGATGTGTTACGTCCTTTTGTACTGCCAGTAATTGATGGATATCCCATGCTTCATTTCGTATGGGCACAATAGACCATTGCATATAAAACTCTGTTCCGTCTTTGCGGTAGTTGATCGTTCTACCACTCCAGGTCTCTCCCCGATATATTGTTTCCTTCAAATTTCGAAATATATCATGCTCCGTACCTGGTCCCTGCAATATTCGAGGTGATTTTCCAAGCACTTCTTCCTTTGTCCATCCGGTCATCCGTTCGAATGCTGGATTGACATATATTATAAAAGGTCCCGGGGAATCCATTGTAGCATCGGTAATCAATACGCTTTCAGTCATGCATTCAGACATCACTGGCCAGTCTATTGTACTTTTACTATATTCATTCATTTGATAACCAGTTTACTTTTTTTTGATTGAATAAAAAAGTATATACGGAGAATTGCTCCAAAACATAAAAAAACCTAACAAATTTTATATGTCAGGTTTTTTTTAAAGCCATTTCATTAAAGAACTGGCAATTTATACCCTTTCCTATATTCCCGGTGCATATACAAATCTGCCTGGAGATCATCAACAAATTCCTCTGTTTCAGGATTCCATTTGATCGGTCTTCGCAAATCATAGGAGATATTACCAAGTGTACATACAGAACAAGATCGATGTCCAATCTCCACAGGAACCTGAGGATCTTTGTGATTGCGAACAGCTTCTATAAAATTGACCTGATGCGGGATTTTTGTTTCATATGGTCCGGATTCTTTTTCCACTTTTGGTTCAAACGATTTATTTGAAGCTTTGAAATATCCTCTGGATACTTCTATCCAACCTTCTTTACCCTTGAATTTCACTCCTTTAATTTTAGCCTCATTAAATGGTTCTTCCGTCATGATGATTCCATTGGCATATTTATAGGTAAGGTATTTGAAATCCTCATAACCAGCCGGGGAAATTTCGACTGGTCCGCTGTTGTCCATACCTAAACCCCACTGGGCAATGTCAAACATATGTGCTCCCCAGTCAGTAGTAAATCCACCACCCATTTCTTTATACCATCTCCAGCCACCCCAGAATTTTTCGTTTTCTTCAGGATCCAGGGAAATTGGCGGATTCAATTCTTTATTATAATGAACATAAGGGTTTGGTCCTAACCACAAATCCCAATTTAAATCTATCGGAAGAATTTCTCTTGGCAAATCATAAGGTGTTGGAGGAGCACCTACATATGAAAATACTTTTTCGATTTCGCCCAGCTTCCCATCCTGAACTAATTTTACAGCATGCTGAAAACTAGGATCAGAGCGTTGCTGACTTCCAACACCCAATATTCGGTTATATTTCCTCACTGCCTTTCTAAGCACTTTGCCTTCCTGTATGGTAAAAGTCATTGGTTTTTCCAGGTAAACATCCTTACCTGACTGCAGGGCATCAAGCGCTATTAAAGCATGCCAGTGATCCGGCACAGCAATGACAACTGCATCAATATCTTTTCTAGCCAATAAATCGGTATAATCTTCATAGGTTTTTACATCAACACTAGTCCCTTTGCTTGCGTAATGGTCATTTACTCTTTTTTCAAATCTTTTTCTTTTAATACCATAAACATCAGCGCCAGCTAGCACTTTGACACCTTCAATATTAATAAATCCATTAAGCAGAAACATCGCCTGCTGACCCATGCCAATAAATCCAAGGTTAATATTCTCATTAGCTGAAAAGGCCTTAATGCCTGGCAGAATTGTTAATCCGGCGACACCTAACATAGAAGTTTGCACAAAAGCGCGTCTGGATACCTTTTTTGAGTTTTTCATAAACAATACTTATCTTTTTTTTAGGTTAACACGATATACAAAAATAATATTATTCAGGTAAAAATTGAGTCATATTTCTAATAGTTGAATGCAAACGCTCTCCAATGAAAGGTCATAATACGTTTATCATTCCAATTAAAATTATAATTCATTCAAATAGAAAACGGTCAGATTTAAGACTATTTCTTTTGTATTTCAATCATAACAAATTAATATTGATTTAGATATAGATCTTTAGGAGATCTGACAAACCTTATCCTTTTTATTCCATGAAAATATATCGACATCACACAATAGGTATACTCATTATTGGAGCTCTGCTGATGTTTTATGCTTGCAAAGAAGCATCCACAAAAAAAGCACCTCCTCAAAATATTCAGGTCATCCATGTTATTCAAAAAGATGTGCCACTTTATCGTGAGTTTGTTGGCCAGGTCTATGGATTACTTGACATCCCAATACGAGCCCGAGTTGAGGGATTTCTTGAAAGCATTCATTTTAATGAAGGTCGGTCTGTTGAAAAAGGTCAGCTTTTATACACCATCGATTCACAACCATTCCAGGCAGAAGTGGCAGCCCAAGAGAGCAAAGTTGCCGAAGCACAGACGTATCTTGTAAATGCCCAAAATGAATTGGCAAGGTATGAACCACTTGCTGAAATCAATGCCGTAAGTAAAAGTGATTTGGATGCTGCTAAAGCCACCAAAGATGCTGCCGAAGCTTCGCTGGATGCAGCTAAAGCCAATCTTAAAATAGCTAACATTAACCTGGGGTATTGTACAATTAAATCACCGATTAGTGGCTTAATTGGTAAAACAGAAGCGAGGGCTGGTGAATTTGTAGGCAGAGAACCTAATCCGGTAATCCTAAATATGGTTTCCAAAATTGAAAGCACCAGGGTACAGTTTTTTATCACTGAGGCCGATTATTTAACGCTTGTAAAAAGTATCGCCCAGGAACGCCCAGGGGAAGATCCAAGCGATACGGAAGCAAAAAAACAAGGGGGTTTTGAACTGATCCTGGCGGATGGATCTACCTATTCCGAAAAAGGAAACTACGATTTTATTGATAGAAACATCGATA
>JAHEMV010000551.1 GCA_024643455.1 Cytophagales bacterium | reverse complement strand
ATCACCTTTCAGAATATATTCAATGGTGGCCTTTGCTCTTTCATTACAGGTATAGTTTAATGTTCCGTCTTCATAAAGTTCTTCAGAAAAACGAATTTTCAAACTGGTTCCTTTTTCTCCAGTCATAGATAGTCTGATCCATCCGGTAAAGTTTTGGCCTAAATCATATACCTTCATGCCTGGTTTCGGTTCTGTGATCGCCACAGGTTTTCTGACCTCCATGACTTCTATCGCTGGCATTGTCTGTGAAATTAACTTTGCTCCTGGTTTTTTCATCAGCACGGCTTGGCGCCACAAAGCATCATCAAACTTGGGCAAACTCCAGCCTATCCATTCCTCATTAGCATCATAAATCTCTCCATCATAGACACAATTGTACAACACTGGCCCTCGTTCTGTCTTCCAGTTTTCATCCGTACAAATGATTATATCACTGCCATCCTGATAGGTGATGTGCATTTGAGCAATCGCTTTTTTATATCCAAACCATTGCATACGGTATTCTTCCCACCATTTTTTATATGGGTCGTACCAACCGTTTCCAAGGTGTATACCAATCGCATTAGCTCCTTGTTTTACATAATCAGTTATATCGTACGTATCATAAAGAATCTCTTTGTGGTATGGAGTTTTTCCTGGTGTTAAAACAAATGAACCTACTTTCTTACCATTAATTTCAGACTCATAAAATCCCAGGCCCGAAATGAAAAGTTTAGCTGATTTTATTGGTTTGTCCAGATCAAACTTATGCCTAAGCAAAATGGATTGTCCGTTATGATGGACTGAATCTTTGGTTTCCTCTTTCCGATCCATATAGAACCCTTTCTTAGGTGTAGTTTCAAGCGTGCTGTTAGCGCCGATCCATTTTGCTTTCCAATCATTTGAAGATAAAAAAGCTGTGCCAAAATGATTGATACTACTCTCAAACATATGATCCTGACCATCCCATATCCACACTTTCCAAAAGTATTCGGTATTGCTAACCAACATTTTCCCATCATAGGGAATATGCGTTGTGGCATTTGATTTTATTTGCCCTGAATTCCATAAATCGCCATTGCCTTCGCTTAGTAGATCCCTGGAACTGGCTACCAAAATCTGATAGGCTGACTGGCTTTGATTCCTTAATTCAGAAGAAATGATCCATGAAAATCGTGGATGCTCACGGTTTATGTTGATGGGACTTTGAGCGTATTCGCAAAGCAATCGTTCAAACTTTATATTTTCTATTTTATTGGTTGAGCACTTTAACGAAACCAAACCAATAAGAAAAAAAACAAATATCAATCTCATCATTCTTTAATTAATTCGACATTTCCCTTTATCATTCAGGTATTCAAAATATGTTGATTAAAAGAAATCAATACCCTGTTATCAGGAAACTTTTACACACTAAGTTTTATTACTTTTCAAGTGCGAAAGCTGACTAGTGAATGGAGTAAATTTATCCTTTTAATTTTAATCCATACTCCTTTTAGAGATGAGGTTAGGAAGCTTTACTGTAAAAGTTGAACCAATGTCTGGAGTGCTCTTTAAATGCACTTTACCACCAAGTTTTTCAATGGCTTGTTTTACAATGTAAAGACCAATTCCAGAACCCTCGCTCAATTCAGTTGCCCGGAAGAACATGCTAAAAATACTCTCCTGAAAAGCCTCTGCGATTCCTATTCCATTGTCTTCAAATGAAATAGTCGCAAATTTTGGTGTTACGCGAGCGGTGATATTTAAATATCGATTCTTTTTGTTATGATCATGGTATTTGATTGCATTGGAAACCATGTTTCGGGTTATCTCATAAAATCGTATTTTATCACTGTAAAAGGCTCCTCCTGTCAACGAAACAGTTTTCTCTACAATTTCAAAATCCGGTAAATATTCCAATTCCACAAAACAATCAGAAATGATTTTTTCGAGATCAAGTTTTTCTATGACAACTACAGTATTCAAATTGCGTGAGTGACTCAGGATATCGCGAATAAAACCATCCAGGTGGTTGATTCGCTCCTCAATTTTTGGCAGGTGGTTAGTTTTATTTCCTTCCAGTTTTGAAAGATAAAGTAATCCTTTTATGGAACTAAGCGGTGCTCGCAGGTCATGAGAGACCTTATAAACAAAATTATTTAGCTCATGGTTTCTTGTCCGTAACTCATGTTCTGCTTTTCTCCGTTCAGAAACATTTTCAAACGAAATACCAACGCAATGATTGGGTAAAGGAAATACTTTTACAGAAAATGCCCCTTCAGGAACCCGATCATCCTGGTAATAAATATCATCCAGAGCTACTGGAATTTGAGTGCGAACAACTTCAGCATATTGTTGAGGTATCCTATTCATCCTAAGATTAGGAAAAATATCATCAATCATTTGTCCTACCATCTCGCGTTGCGGTATGCCAACGAGTTGAGATGAAGCCGGGTTTGCTGCGATTAACCTAAGCGTTCGGTCATCATCCTCTTTTTCTAATTGGTAAATGAATAGCCCAATTTGGATACTTTCAAAAATATGAGCGGCACGGGAAAGTGCATCTTGCGTTTGCAGTTGCTCTGTGATATCATTGATAATTGCCTGCCTGCATTGTTTCCCTTCAAAATGTATTTCATTGGTAATGATTTCAAGTGTCCTGACTCCTCCGTCTGTTCTACGGATATCATATCGAAATACTTTTTCCTGAGGTATTTTTTTTACATAATTCTTTAGTCGTGATTTCACCACTTTTTTTGACTCTGCGGTCATATAGGAGGTCAGATTTTTTGAAGCAAATGCTTCAAGCGTTTCAAAGCCATAGATATTAAGTAAAGCCTGGTTGGCATAAAGAATTTTTTCGCCGAATGATATCCCAATACCTTGTGCGAATCGCTCAACCAGGTTTTTGTATTTCCTCTCACTTTCTCCTAATTGGAGGTTGGCTTCTGACAACTTTTCATTAATCTGATTCAGATTTTTATTTAGCTCTTTATAATCTAAATTTCGCTGCAAAAGATCCTCCTCAACTTTCTTTTTATCACTGATGTCAATTGTGGCTCCAAGAAGCACGATCTCCTTGGTCGTTTCATCAAAACTGATCAGCATACTTCGATCATGAAGCCACCTTATTTTCCCTTCTTTATCAATGATTCTGTATTCGTTGTTATAAAATTTATTTTTCGAATAATTTATATTGACACTATCAGCGATGCGTTGTACATCATCCGGATGAATCACAGAAAACCAACCCTGACTTAATTTATCAATTTCTTCGGAGGAGTATCCACTTATATTTTCTATTGCTCCACTAACCCAGCCAATAACAGGTGGTTTATTTGGGAGTAGTGTACAGGTATAGACATAATCAGATAAAAGCCCTGATACCAGTCTATGCCGTTCTTCATTTTCTTCTAAACTTTTTCTAGTCTTGGTAATTTCAGTAATATTCTGAACAAGGCCAACACGCTGATTTTTGTTCCCGACCAGTATTGATTTCTCTTTTGTATGTACATTAATTATGGTCCC
>JAHEMV010000550.1 GCA_024643455.1 Cytophagales bacterium | reverse complement strand
AGGATCTGTTCCCGGTGACGTCGACTTATTAATGGGTGCGGGTGCTGGTGCCGGTGCTGGTGCAGGTGGGATTTCCCCAACAATTTTTTGATTGGTGGTTCTTGTCGATTTAGTGTAGGTTTTTACTTGTGCTAAAAGGATGGTGGAGATACATAAAAAGGACATGAGGAATAATATTGATTTTTTCATGGCTTTTGTTTTTTAAGTTTCTAAATCGGTATTTATATACTTAGTAAAAGTCCAACTTAAACCAAACCGAAACAATCCTAGAAAAACAGGATATTTTATTATGATTGAAAAATCATGGAAAAAGAGGAGATGAATATTGGCTGATGATTGGTTTATTTGTATGGCGGCAGGAATGTATACCTTTGGCAAAATGAAAAGGCTGATTTATATTATTTTATTTCTTTTAGTGACTAAGGTTGTTGGTCAATCACCAACTCTTGACAGTCTTATAAACAATCTTGCATTTGCAAGGGAGGACACAAATAAAATAAAGTCACTTCTTGATATTGAAGAAAAGTATTTTTTGCAGGATTTGGACTCTGCATTGTATTACAACAACCAATGTGAAAAACTCATTTTAAAACTTGATGCTAGACAATATAAGCATCAGTGCTATCATGATTTCGTAAAAATCTATCATGCCAAAAAAGACTTTGCAAATAGTCTTGCCTATTGCCTGAAAGCAATAAAAGTGGCGCAGCAAAATGAGAATAGGTTCCAGGAAGCTTCGTCTTATAGAGCTGTTTTTAATCTGTATCATAATTTGAATATGAATGATTCTGCCGTGAAATATGCGGTATATTCTCTTGAATTAACCACGGAAATAGGCGATACAGCAAATATTGCTACCAATTATGGTAATCTATGCTGGCTATACATGGATTTGGAGCAATATGACAAAGCACTTGAATTCGGGAAAAAAGGTATTGAATCGGGGGAACAATATATTGATACCATTGGATTGCTTATATCAACCAATAACCTTGCGCTGTGCTATCAAAGGATGAATGAAAACAAGAAAGCCATTGAATTGTTCAAGAAGCAATTGGAAATAGGAAAACGCGTAAACAGGGCTCGTTCCATTCGGTATGCATTAATAAATCTTGGGGTAGCATATTATTTTATAGGAGATGCCAAAGGACTAGAAGAAAGTGTGAGACAGCTCAATGAATTCAACAATGCTAATCCTACTTTTGATAACCAAATTATATGCCTGCAATATATCAATAATGCCTATAACAGTATTTTTCATGAAAATTTTACACTCGCCGAAGAGCAGTTATTTGCAGGAATGAAAATAGCCGAAATGGATTCCCTTGTTGACCCACTCCTTACTATTTATATAGCGCTTTCAAAAGTAAAATTTGCCCAGCACGACTTTGTTTCAGGCAATCAGTACGAAGAAAAATGGGAGACTTTGAATCAAGCTCAAAACTCAAGGCAACTATCAGAATATGCTGTAGAACTTGAAAAAAAATATGAAACAGAGAAGAAATCGGTAAAAATCGCGCTACAGACTTCTCAACTGAAACATAAGACTATCATGAATTATTTGCTTGCTGGGACAGGTATTGGTTTACTTATTATTACTGCTTTAGGATATCGGACTTTCAGGCAAAAGCAAAAGTTGCAGGAGCGAAAAATCATAAATTTGGAAAGAGAAAAACAATTAACCGCTACTGAGGCTGTATTAAAAGGCGAAGAGCTAGAAAGGACCCGTCTTGCAAAAGATCTACACGATGGCCTCGGAGGGATGCTCTCTGGAATCAAATTTTCATTTACCGCTATGAAAAAGAATCTGATTATGACTTCAGAAAACCAGTTGGCATTCGAACGGAGCATTGACATGCTGGATAGCTGCACAAAAGAAATGCGACGCGTGGCTCATAATATGATGCCGGAATCGCTGATTAAATATGGATTGAGCACTGCTATACAAGATTATTGCAACGATATCAATGAGAGCAAATCACTCCAAATTACCTATTTGCCCATAGGAATAGAAAATGTATTGTTAGAACAGACCACAGCGATTACGATCTATCGGGTTGTGCAGGAACTAATCAATAACATTCTAAAACATTCCGGAGCCAAAACAGCCATTGTACAAATAAGTAACCTGGATGGACACTTTACCGTAACCGTCGAAGATGACGGCAGAGGTTTCGACACGTCAATTCTAAAAGATACCGAAGGTATGGGATGGACTAATATTCGTCGCAGGATTGAATTATTAAAGGCCAATCTTGATGTGAATTCACAAAAAGGACATGGCACTTCAGTACAAATAGATTTTAGTATTTAAATGGCAATAAAAGTATTCATCACCGACGATCATTATATGGTCATTGAGGGCATTCGCTCCATACTTCAATTTGAGAAAAATATTGAATGGATAGGTCATGCTATGAATGCTGCTTCCTGTTTGGCTTTTTTACAAAATGTTCAACCAGATGTGATCTTTATGGATATCAATCTTCCGGATAAAAACGGAATAGACCTTTGTAAAGAAGTAAAGACAAAATACCCTGACATTCATATTCTGGGACTTAGTTCATATAATCAACAAAGTTACATTCAAAGAATGATGTCCAATGGAGCTTCAGGCTACGTGCTCAAAAATGCCACCTTTGAGGAACTCATGGAAGCAATCGAAACTGTGATGGACGACCGCAAATATATGAGCGTTGAAGCAGCTTCAACAATCAAAAAAAATGCAGATTCTAAAAGACCGGTCATCACACGCAGAGAAAAAGAGGTTTTGACACTTATAGCTGAAGGGATGACTAATACAGAAATTGCCGATAAACTATTTATCAGTAGCACCACCGTGGATACGCACCGCAAAAATCTACTCACCAAATTTGAAGCTAAAAATACCGCCACGCTCATCAGAATGGCAGCTCATTTTGAGTTTATCTGAGGTTAAAATTATTAACAATTTTTCTAGTAGTACGGGTTTAATAAACTAAAACGAAAATAATAAAATCCATTAGACTAAAAATCAGATAAGTTTAGAAATTCGTTTTACAGTCATTAAATTTGGGTAATGTAATTTTTTAAAGGAACATGTTTAATTGTATCTAGAACTTATGAGATATCTAATCTTAATATTTTTGTCCTTTTCATTATATCAACTCAGCGCCCAGGGCTTACCGCAAATTGATTGGAAAGAATTGCAAAAAACTCAACCATGGGTTATTACTGAATGGTACAAAGAAGTCCCGACTGTTACACCTGGGGATTGCGGAGCGCCACCTTCTGATGCCATCGTACTTTTTGATGGGAAAGATTTGTCCAAATGGCAAAAGACGCCTTTTGGAGAAGGAGTACGGACAGATAGAACCGAAATATTCCTAAAGACCTACCTTGCCCAGAGTGAATCCAAACCAGCCGATTGGACTATAGAAAATGGAGATTTGATTGTTGGTAAAGAATTAGGTGCCATTGGGACGAAACAAGTATTTGGAGACATACAATTG
>JAHEMV010000089.1 GCA_024643455.1 Cytophagales bacterium | reverse complement strand
TCCTTTAAAAACGTCCGTGATTTTAAATCGGGTCAGATAAAAAGCAGGATAACTACCGGCAAGAAAACCAATTATAATAGCCACTCCAATCGTGCCTGTCACCATAACCGGATCAAAAAGTTGATTATATGTAAATGATTTTCCAGAAACTGTATTAAACTGAGGCAACAAAATGCCAACAGAAATGGCAGCCAGAAAAACTGCGATAAAACTGAAAACCATGGATTCAATTAAAAACTGAATGATAAGTTGTGATTTTAACGATCCAAGCGTTTTACGCATACCGACTTCCCGTGCACGGCTTGAAGATTTTGCAGTGGACAAATTCATAAAGTTGATCGCTGCAATAATCAGGATAAATAATCCAATTGCAGAAAATATATAGACATAAGCGATATCACCAGGAGGCTCCAGTTCTCCATCAACTTCTGAAAACAAGTGAATATCTTTAACAGGATTGATGAAATAACCATATGCTCCATCTTGTTTTATAAATTGATCCAGTGATATTCCGAGAAATTGCTGGATTTGAGGGCCAACGTATTTTGGAATAATTTCTGTATTTAGCAAAGTAAATACCTGATCTACATCTGCCTCGGGTTTTAATATAAAATAAGTGTTCAGGCTGTTACTCATCCATTGATCTGACTTGCCAAAATCATTGGAAGCAAATGAAACCAGATAATTGTATTTGAAATGCGAATTTTGCGGTGGATCCTGAACAACTCCTGTTACCTTCATCGCCTTATTATCATTGCTAAATGTGATTATTCGTCCTAATTTTTCTCCATCACCAAAAAACTTTTTCGCAATGCTTTCCGTGATCACCATAGAATTTGGTTCCATTAACGCTGTTGAAGGATCACCTTCGAGTAGTTTAAATGAAAAGAAATTGAAAAAGTTGGAGTCTGTATGAAAAATCAAATCTTCAGTGAATACTTTGTCTTCGTAACGAATCACCACGTCGCCCCATTCCCAGAGTCTGATAGACTGTGCTACACCGGGAATTTCATCCACCATGGCAGCAGCCAAAGGTGGTGGCGTAGAAACTACATGCACCTCCTGACCAGCAAGCTTTGCATTAAGGCCAACCCGATACATACGATCTATATTTTCATGAAAACGGTCATAGCTTAATTCATCACTGATGTATAAAATGATGAATAGTGTGGCTACAATACCAACCGTCAGGCCTAAAATATTGATGATTGAATAAAATTTCTGTTTTAGGATATTTCGAACAGCAACACGAAAATAGTTACGTAACATAATGCAAAGTTTGGTTCATGACGTTAGATGTGAAATATGCCAAATTAGTTGCACTAAGGAGTTTATTTACACTGGAGTTTTACATTATCGGCTGATATAATATATCAATGGGTATTTCTTAAAAAATTAAATGTGCTAAAGAGTCGATTTTTAATTTCTCAGGAACATTTTTTTAGCACTTTCCATGGCAAGTTCAATGCTTTCAAAAACATATTCACTTTTTAATATGGTATACAATTGATTGGTCTCAAAATCTTTCCTTAAATGTTCTCCGACCCCGGATAGGATGATATTAATCCCTTTTCCCTGGAAGGCCTTTATTATTTCCTTTAACCGTTGAAATCCTGTTGCATCAATAAACGGGACATAGCGCATCCTGAGAATGACCACCTTTGGTTTCATGTGTGTATTGGTCAAAGCATCCTGAAATTGCTGCGCAGCACCAAAAAAGAGCGGGCCATTTATTTCATAAAGCATAATTTCTTTCGAGGAGTAATTGATCTCCTTTTGAAATAGCGTTTCCTCATTATCCCCTTCTAACGCTATATTTTGTACTTGCAACGATTCGCTCATTCGCTTCATAAACAGGAAACTCGAAAGTACGATCCCAATCTCAATGGCAATAATCAGATCAAAAACCACACTTAGAAAAAAGGTGGATAAAAGTACAATCACATCCATCCGATTCCCTTTCAATATCGATTTGAATTGACGCCATTCACTCATATTATAGGCAACGACTACAAGTATTCCGGCAAGACAGGAAAGTGGAATCAGCTTGGCGTATGGGGCAAAAACCAGCATAATCATAAGAAGAACCAATGCATGGATTATTCCAGAAATTGGTGTGCGGCCACCGTTTTTCACATTGGTAGCGGTTCTGGCTATGGCTCCTGTGGCTGGTATTCCTCCAAACAAGGAAGATAATATATTAGCTCCTCCCTGAGCGACTAGCTCCATATTTGATCGATGTCTGCCACCGATCATACCATCGGCAACTACAGCTGACAGGAGGGATTCGATACTGCCAAGAACAGCGATGGCAAAAGCCGGTTGTATCAGAGACTTTATGGTTTCATAGTCAAAAGAAGGAATGCCTGGCATGCTGATTTTATTTGGGATTGCTCCAAAATTACTTTCGATGGTATCGACCGGAATATGTAAAAACGATACAGCCAAAGTAGCCAGTAGAATGGCAACGATCGATCCGGGTATTTTGGTTGTTATTTTGTTAAAATTAAAAGTGATGAAAATAGTCGCAAGGGCAATGACAAAAGCATACCAGTTTACCTGATGAAAATGATTGCCATAGACCATCCATTTTTCAATGAAGTCAGCTGGCAGTTTTTCGATTTTCAAACCAAAAATATCTTTTATCTGTGAGGAAAAAATGATCAACGCAATGCCACTCGTAAAGCCAACTACAAGGGGGTAGGGTACAAATTTGAGGTAATTTCCAAAACGGGCTAGACCCATCCCGATGATCATAAATCCCGCCATGAATGTTGCAATAGTCAATCCATCAACACCATATTGCTGGACGATACCATATACTATCACAATAAAAGCACCGGTTGGTCCGCCAATCTGTACACGGCTTCCTCCAAACGTAGAAATCACAATTCCTGCTATTATAGCGGTTATCAGTCCTTTTTCAGGTGAGACACCGGAAGCGATTGCGAAAGCAATTGCAAGAGGAAGTGCAACGATTCCAACGATTACGCCAGATAAGACATCTTTGGTGATTTGTTCTTTGGAAATGCCCTGTTTTATAAGCGTAAAAAGCTTAGGGGTGAACTCTTTATTCATACGTATAAAAAATCAAATTGAAACGTAAGTTTCATTTCTTTTTTCCCAGGAAATATAAAGCTGGTTTGTGCATCAATAAATTGGCATGCGAAGGTAGTGTATTTATGATACAGATTCGTTTAATGTAGTAATATAAATTTTTGCCATAATTACCTTTTAATCCCATACAAAACGCCAGTTTCCATCAGATTGTTTTTTCCATACGGTATGAAAAATGCCTTCACTTGACGAAGTATTTCCAAGTGAATCAGTGGAAGAAAATACATATTTTCCATAAGTATAACCCAGGTCACCTGCGGCAGATACATCGACGAAATCCGGTTTCCAGGTCAACGAGGTATGATCCGATGAGGCATTATTTTTTTCATAGAGCTCGCCAATTGACTTTTTCCCTTGGATCAATTTTTCATTGCGCAATATTATTGCATCATCTGCTGCAAAATATACGAATGCCTGCTGAATACCTTCTTTTTGTGCCATGTCTGAAAAAGCGATTTCAGTATCAAATAGCTCCTTTTTCCATGCTTCAATTGCATCATCATTTATTTTGCTCTTGCATGTATAAAACAATAAAATGATTACGGATAGGTATTTTAATGTCATTTTCATGATTGTTATCTTAAGATTCTAAGTGGTGTATTATTTTTTCAACAACTCCTTTACAGCTCCTTCAAGTTGCTGATCACTTCCTTCTGCCATTTTTTTAGGATCATTAGCAATTTTTATATCCGGTTCGAGCTGATTGTTTTCAAGAAATGGTTCGTCAATTGGTCGCCATCCTCCCATTGGAATTCCGAAATAAATGGTGGGGTCGATCTGTGTTTCCCACCAGACAAATGTACCTGTACCTGGTACTGGCATGCCGATGGTTTTTCCTCCATCTTTTATTTTGTAGGCTACCGGAAACAAATGAGCATCAGAATAATTGCTTTCACCCATGACCACGATAGAAGGCTTTATCCATTTATTCCATGGTTCATGACCAACATTTTGCCCATGAGGAATGATATCCATATATTTTTTTCCAACCAAAAAGTCGGAAAGGGCATCATGAAGATTGCCGCCACCGTTGAATCGTGTATCAACGATCAGGGCATCAGCTGAAATGTGTTTTCCCAGTGCTTCTTCAAATACTGTACGCATGCTTTGATCATTCATACTACGTACGTGAACGTAGCCCAATTTTCCTTCCGAAAGCGTCACTACTTCCTTGCGACGTGTTTCAACCCAACGTTTGTAAAGCAATTCATTTTCCTGCCCTAAAGAAATCGGTTTGACGACTTCGTCCCAACGTGTAGAGGTTGTCGGATCCAACAAGGATAAAAGGATGTTTTTCCCAACGTTGCGGTTCAGCAATTGATAAAAATCCATGGATGGCGTGATACTATTTCCATCAATTTTTTCAATAATATCTCCGGCTTTTACTTTGGACCTGGCATTGGTCAATGGTCCTTCTTTTAGTACCTCAGCTATTTTTACTCCATTACCCGAATAGGTATAATCGTATAATAGTCCTAACGAAGAGGTCTGGTCACCATCGTCAACCTTAGGCCGATATCCACTTCCGGTATGCGATGCATTGAGTTCGCCGAGCATCTCACTCAACATTTCAGTGAAATCATAACTATTATTGATATAGGGCAGAAACTTAATGTAATGATCATGATAAAAAACCCAATCAACACCTTGCAAATCTTCTACATAGAACTTTTCACGTACTTGTCGCCAGCTGTGATCGAAAATATATGCTCGCTCATCCGCTTGTTTCAACACCATTTCCCCATTTGTGCTGATCGGTTTTACCTTTCCATCTTCTGTTTCCACTTTCATGATTTTTCCATCAGCAATAACTAAAATAAATTTGCCGTCTTCTGAAATTTCCATGCCGGTATTGTTGCTGCCGATTTTAGCAAAAAGTTTTGTCTCCTTGGTCCTTAATTCCGTAACCCACAAATCATTTTTTCCTTCAAACTTTGTTAGGTAATAAAGCTTTTCACCATCTTTTGACATTACATATTCATAAGCTTGTGAGGTGTGAACAGTAAATCTTCTTTTACGATCATTTAAACCTTCCCAATCAAATGTTAAGTCTTTCACCTTAGTGGAATCATCCAGATCAGATTTTGTTTTTTTACTTTTCTTTTCTGATTCTGCTTTTTTCTCTTCTTCCTTCTTTTTCTTATCTTCCTTTTCCTTTAGCAAGTCAAATTCTTCTTTGGATAAATTGAATCGATCAAATGCTTCCTTAGTAAAGAATATACTATAGACGTCCAAAGAGGAGCCCCAATTATTTTCACCTTTATCGCTTTCCCGCGTCGATCCCCAAATCATGGATTTTCCGTCCCTGGCCCATTTTGGTTTATAATCAGTATAACCACTTTCTGTCAGGTTTCTGATATGTCCATTTCCTGAAGCTTCTACCAGGCCAACTTCAGGCGTCATTACATCTTCTTTCGGCCCAAAATTTACCAGGAACCATTTGCTGTCCGGTGACCATTGATACCACTGATCACCATCGGAATAAGAATAGTTGTACTGAGCCGGCATAATGGTTCTTACTTGTTTGGAGTCGAGGTTGATCACTTTTAAAGTTACTCTGTTTTCCAGGTATGCAACCTCTTTCCCATCGGGGGAAAATAATGGTTGGAATTCCTCTGCAGGAGTCGCAACAATGGTTTCTTCCTTTAAAATCGTTGATAAGTAAAAGTATTCCTCTTCTTCCCTGATCATGGATTTGCTGTATACATTCCAGCTATTATCGCGTTCGGCAGCATAAAGCAGTGTTTTTCCATCAGGGCTGAAACTCACACTTCGCTCTTGCCATGGTGTATCGGTAATCCGTTTTGTCATCCCTTTTTCAATACTGCTTACAAATATTTCACCCCTGAAAATGTAGGCAAATTCTTTACCGGAAGGCGAGAGGCTCATTTCGGTAAAACTTTCATTTACTTTCACCACTTTTTCCAGCGTTTCCCTACCGTCATAAGCCATTTGGATGACAACCTTTTGTGGCTCATCACCTTGAACCATCGTGTAAAGTTCACCGGCATAACTGAAACAAAGTTGGTTGTCATTTGTGATAGTCAAAAAACGAACCGGATGTTTTTCAAAGTTTGTAATCGTTTGATTTTGCTTTGGATTACTTAACGAACTTTTATGTATATTAAATGAGCCAGATTCTTCTGATAAATAATAAAAGTCATTATCGTTTTTGTCAAATACCGGATTCCTATTTTCTCCTTCAAATTGTGAAAGTTGCTGATACTCCTGTGTTGCCAGGTCGTAAACCCAGATATCTCTTGTGACTGCTGAAGTATGATGTTTTCTCCAATCATTTTCATAACCTTTTCGATCATGAAACAATATTTTTTTCCCGTCATGACTAAAAACTGCGTCGTGGGCAGGAGAGGTGAGTATTTGTGAAACCCGGCCTCCTTCGACAGGTACACTATATAATTCAGACATAACTCCAGAAGGAAACTGCACGTTGGTATACCGATCCTGCCTTACTCCTGAAAAAACGACTTGATTGTTATCCGTAGTAAAACTACTTGGTTTTTCATTGGTGGAATGAAATGTAAGCCGGGTAGATTCTCCGCCCTCGGCTGGCATGACAAAAACATCGAAATTTCCATAGCGATCTGAAGCAAATGCAATATGTTTGCCGTCATTGCTCCATACTCCACCATATTCATAACTATCACTAAGCGTAATTGGCACCGCTGTGCCACCTTGTGATGGTACCTTATAAATGTCTCCTTTATAATTAAAAAGGATTGTTTTTCCATCAGGAGAAATTGCAGGATATCGAAGCCAAATTGATTTTTCCTGAGCTAAACCAGAAAACACGACATAAAATGAAATGGCTATAAATGGTAAAATTAATTTTTTTGACATGACAAACATTTTAATAAATATTTAGAAACTGATTCTACAAAAAAGAACTCGATAAATTTATTGAATCAATTCAATTCCATAAATCTCCAAATACAATAGTCTTTACAGACAATTTTATGGTATAAACTAATGAAATCAAACATCAAAATGATGAATGGTTCTGTTTTAATTTTATAGTGTACAAAATAGTCCTTTTCCATGAGATCATTCACAATCTTATTTCTCTTAATTGTTCTGCTTACGGGTAAAAATTTAGCGCAGAGCCCAGATGATAATAGTCATTTATGGAGACCTGCTCCCGATGAAGTCTATTTACAGGAAGTATCACAAATTGTAAAAACAGGCAAAGCAGTAAAAAGTATTGGACTATATGGCAAGGAATGTTTTGCCATCATGGACAATCAGGTTTTTTCTCTAAAGGGAGAATCGCTTAGTCCGGCTAAAAATGCACCCAAAGAAGTGGAACGATTGGTATCACTGGATGGCCAATTATGGGCGTTAACATCTAATGGCTTATATAAATACACTGGGAATAATTGGAATAAAATTGGGGATCAACCATTTGTGGATATCTGTATGCATCAGGGTGATGTTTATGCAGCAACGGTGGAAGAGATTTTTAAGCTCGATGGTGATAAGTTTATCAGTATAAAACCAAAAGATGGATATTATTCAAGTGATATCACCATGGTAATGGAAGATGGATCGCAGCTGCATGCCGATCCTGTACGGCTAGGTCCTATTTTTAGAATTGAATCATATAGCGGCACTTTATATGTATTGCGTCCCGGTGAGCTGGTACAATTTGATGGAAAAATAGTGAATACAGACTTTATTGATTGGGGACGGTTGCCTTCCGGGACCACCAGGGATCTGATGAGTTTTGGAAGCAGAATGTATATTACTACAGATCGTGGTTTGACAGAGGTTCGAGGAGCATCAATGAAAAATTATAAAGGAGAAGATGGATTGCCTGTAGAAAACACAACGTGTTTGGCGAGCGGATTCGCAAATGATATCTGGATAGGAACGGAGCGAGGAGCTGTTCGTAAATTGGATGATGAGTGGCAATATTTTGGTGCTGAACATTGGTTGCCAGAAAATCATGTAAATGACATAGCTGTTGGAGAAAAGATGGTTTACATCGCTACGGATGGAGGGATTGGTATCATCAGCTATGAGCCATATACCCTTCAAAAGAAGGCTGCATTTTATGAGCGTCATCTTGATGAATGGGGCCATAAGCGATTAGGATTCATCCACACGCTCTACAAAAAAGACAATGAATGGATACGTGAGGTAAGCGATAATGATGGCGCACATACAGCAACCTACCTTGCAGCTATGTGTTTCAAATACAAAGTAACTGGAGACGAGAAAGCCAGACAGGAAGCTGAAGAATCGTTTAACGCTATGCTTTTTCTGGACAGGGTTAATGATATTGATGGATTGATCGCCCGATCGATCTGGTCCACAACGGCAGATAAAGATGAGAAAGGGAAATCCGGATCCGGTGGTTTGCCAGCCAGATGGTATCCGACCGAGGATGGAAAATGGTACTGGAAAGGGGACGTTTCCAGTGATGAAATAATTGCTCATTTTTATTCTGTTTCCTTGTTCCATGATTTAGTGGCAACAGGAAAAGAAAAGGAATTGGCAAAGGAGCACCTTACCCGTATGGCAGCTTACATAATGGATAATGGATGGAAGATCATTGATAAGGATGGAACGCCGACCCGGTGGGGACGCTGGGATCCGGAGTATTTATTGCGTCCATATGGATATAGTGATCGCGGCGTAAACGGATTGGAAGCCTTGACATTCATGCAAACAGCATATGCTGTTTCAGGACAAGAGAAATTCTCGAACGGTTATCAGCAATTGGTAGATTGGGGATATTTAAATAATGTCTTAAAGCAAAAAAACACATTCCCACCATCGAGTCTGGCTCCCTGGGATGACAATCTGGCCAACGAGGCTTATGCTACTGTTTTACGCTATACCACCGATCCTCATCTCAGATCTTACTATTTGAGAAGCATAGAGCGATTTTATGAAATTAAACGAATGGAACATATTCCATGGTTCAATTTTACGTATGGAGCCTATACAGGAAATGATTGTGAAATTGATCAATGTGTAAAGCATTTACGTGCATGGACACTGGATTGCACAGAGTACAATTATCGAAATTCGCATCGGGATGATTTATTTGTGGAAGCGGGATACACATCTTATGAAGGTGGTTTGAAAGCTATTTCTCCTAGGGAACTCTCCGTTTCACGAGGGAGTCGTCGGGCGATAAGTTTGGATGGCGGAGTAGGAGGAAGACGTATTATGGAGCCTACTGGTTTTTTAAAGGATTACTGGATGGGCAGGTATTATGGATTTATTGAAGCTCCAAAAACAACAGATCCAGAATTAATAACCGTAAAACCTACAGGAAAATATTTGGGTGCAGCACCATATGATGGTCCGGGAAGGCCAGTATTTTATTAAGGAATTTTCATAAAAAGATGGCATTTATTTTCAGGTCAAAAGAACCAAATTATTTGTTTCCAAATCTGAAGGAGGATAGGAGCAATTTTTATAAAATGCATAGTTTATTTCAGGTTATTAGTTAGAAAAAAGGAATGAATTTTAAAGACAAAATAGTTTTGATTACCGGTGCATCAAGTGGTATTGGTGAGGCATATGCAAAGCTGATTGCCAGCGAAGGTGCTAAACTGGTCCTTCAAGCAAGATCTGTTGACAAGCTGGAAGCACTAGTAAAGGATATAAATGCAAAAGGGGGCTCGGCATTTTCTTTTCCTACTGACCTTACTGATGCAAAAGTTGTAAAAGCACAAGCCGAAATAATAAAAAGGGAGATTGGCATTCCGGATGTTATAGTAAATTCGGCAGGAGCTGGAAATTGGCTTTCAATTTTTGATACCTCTGAAAAAGACTTTGGTGAAATGATGGCGTCTCCTTATTTCGCAACAGTCTACACCATCAAGGCATTTCTCAACGACATGGTCAAAAGAAATAGCGGACATATAATTACTATCAATTCTGCAGCAAGTTATTTGATCTTTCCGGGAGCATTGGGATATCTTTCAACCCGTTGGGCGCTTAGAGCTTTTCAGAATGGACTTTATGATGAATTGAGGTCCACCAATGTATCAACAACCAGTATTGTTGCCGGGAAAGTGGATTCACCATATTTTACCAATAACCCGATTAGCGCACAGCGGCTGCCAAAAATTGGAGCTATGATTATGAAGGCTCTTACTGTTGACGAGGTGGCCATGGTTATAAACAGAGCACTGGACAAACGGAAGAAAACCATCATAATTCCATGGCAAATGTTCTTAGCTATTAAGTTTGGTCAGTTTTTCCCGGGAGTGTTGGGAATGCTATTGAGAGCAACGGGGTATAAGGGTATCCGAAAGGAAATAGCAAAACTTTAGTTTATAAACTAGTAGAAAACTATTCTGTGTTAAGTTGGTTATACTATTTATTCAAAATATAAACGTATGGCCAACCCAATTTTAGCTATCAAGCCACTTGGTTTTCCCTGGGAAACAAGAGATCCTTTTTTATTCTGCGTACATCATGCTGATGCCTATCCAAAAGGGAATGAAAATATGGGCCCTGTCAGCTCTTTGCAAGGCCGGGCGATCGGCAATGATTTTGTTGTTAAAGATGGCTGGCGGATGTATCATGGATCAAAAGTTCCTGGTTTCCCATCACATCCGCACCGTGGATTTGAGACGGTGACTATCGTGCAGAAAGGACTCATAGATCACTCCGATTCATTGGGTGCTGCGGCTAGGTTTGGATTTGGTGACGTACAATGGATGACGGCTGGAAAAGGAGTGCAGCATTCAGAGATGTTTCCACTGGTAAATCGGGAAAAGGAAAATCCGCTTGAGCTATTCCAAATCTGGCTTAACCTTCCCCGAGCTGGAAAATTTGTAGAACCTCATTTTTCCATGCAATGGAATGAAAAAATTCCAATTCAAAAGAGCTTTGATGATCATAAAAGGCAAACATCCATAAAAATTGTCGCAGGCGTTCTAAATGGTGAAAAAGCACTATCACCACCACCAGATTCGTGGGCGGCCACAGAACAGAATGAAGTAGCTATTTGGATTATTGAAATGGAACCGCAAGCAGAATGGACCTTGCCTGCATCTTTGAGTTCGGTAAACCGCGACCTCTATTTTTTTGAAGGTGAAGCACTTACTGTAGCTGGTCATGAGATTCCGCCATACAAAGGGCTGCAACTGGATCATACCCAGGCAGTGCAAATTAAAAATGGGAATTCGATTAGCCGATTGTTGTTGCTGCAGGGAAAACCGATCAATGAACCTGTTGTCCAACATGGGCCTTTTGTGATGAATTCGGAAGCAGAAATTCGTCAGACCATGCTTGACTTTCAGAAAACACAATTTGGCGGATGGCCCTGGCCAACATATGAGCATGTTCATCCACGTGAACGAGGTAGATTTGCGCGATATGTGGATGGGAGCGAGGAAGTAAAATAATAGATTCCGGGCCTTAAGAAATATGATGACAGGTAGGATTTCATTTTATCCAAACCTAGCTACGCATTTCAAAGCTATATTTTATTTCAACCAAGCGCTTGAGCTGAATAGTTGTTAAACCTTTCATGATGTTTTTTGATATCTTTTCAAGGATAAGAATCAATCTCTATAAAAAAAATATCATTTATATTCCTGCGGTTTTTCGTCTTTTTAATACAATAATATAGTTGTGCGATACGCGATGAATACCTTTATAATTAATTAATTTTGACCGGTAGCATATTCTTTTCAATTTATTTTTTCGAGATAGGTTCATGACAAAAAAAGCAAATCCAGTACATGACTTTCGTGGTGCAGGGCGATTGACTGTTGATGCGATAAAAGGGATCGTAGATATGGTGGAATCGGTGCATTCTACTATTCTTAATCTAGGAGGGTTGCTTGGCAGGAAGGGTGAAAATAAAACCAGTGGTATCACAGGCATGGTATATCAAAATATTAGATCTACGACTGATCTGGTGGCGAAAGGTCTTGATTCTTTGACGGATAAGTTGGCTCCATTAATCAACGATAAAGAATCGACACCTGAGAGAGAAGCTGCTTTATCGGTTTTAAATGGTGTAATGGGAGATTACCTGGAGGAAAAGCAAAATCCATTGGCGATTCAAATGCGATTCCGCATGGATGGAAAATCGATTCATTTTGACGATAAACGATTAGTTCAGTCAATTGATGCATGCAATGGCAGATTAGTGCTTTTAATCCATGGATCGTGTATGAATGATTTGCAATGGAATAGGGAAGGGCACGATCATGGTAAAAGTGTGGAACAGGATTTTGGTTATCTGCCTGTTTACCTACATTATAATTCCGGGCGTCATGTCTCTTCCAATGGAAGAGAATTGGCAGGGCAGATTGATCTGTTGCTTTCTGAAATCAGTGGAATAAGAGAGCTGGTGATCATTGCGCATAGTATGGGAGGGCTTGTCATAAGAAGTGCGATGCATTATGGAAAAATAGCTCATTATCCATGGCCGGATCGTGTGAAAAAAGTTGTTTTTTTAGGGACTCCTCATCATGGAGCACCTTTGGAACGAGCGGGTAACTGGATTGATAATATGTTGGAAAAAAGTCCATATAGTAAACCTTTTTCAAAACTGGGGAAAATAAGAAGTTCCGGTATTACGGATTTGCGTTATGGAAATGTAGTTGATGAAGATTGGGAGAACCATGATCGTTTTGAACATGTCGGAGATCGCAGAATCCCTGTACCCCTTCCTTTGGAAGTAGAATGTTTTACTATCGCTGCTACCATGGGTTTGGTATCCGGCAAACTCGGTAATGATCTTATTGGGGATGGTTTGGTGCCATTAAACAGTGCATTGGGAAAACATAAAAATTCGGAATTAAATCTTTCATTTCCAGAATCAAATCAGTGGGTTGGCTACAACATGAAGCATTTGGATTTGCTCAATCATCCTGAAGTGTATAAAGTCATTAAGAAATGGCTAGAGCATTAAGTTTTTCTTCTCCTTAAAAAGCAATGGTAATTATTTTTTAAGATAGCTTATCAATCAAATACTTTTTGCGATACTCGGTGGGTGTGCAACCCATGATTTGCCTGAACTGCCGGGCTATATTTTTACTGTCATTTAGCCCCAAATCCATG
>JAHEMV010000549.1 GCA_024643455.1 Cytophagales bacterium | reverse complement strand
CAGGAAAAAAAAGGGATGATAGAAAACCTTATGCATGATTCCGGAAAATTTGATGAAGTGCTCGATAATGCGGATAAATACCGGGTTCAGATTATTTACACGCAAATTGATCGCGATGAAAAGAATAAAGCAACTTTTAAAACTTTTGAGTACAGGGTAAATGACAAGGAATATTTTTATCCTGGTAGTAGCATCAAACTTCCGGTTGCGGCTTTAGCAATTGAAAAAATTAACGACCAATTGCTTAGGGGTTTCACGCCATTTTCAGATATGTACATCGACAGTGCTTTCGAAGGACAAACCAAAGTACTGAGTGATACTTCATCGCATACTGGCAAGGCATCAATTGGTAATTATATCAAAAAATTATTCCTGGTTAGCGACAATGATGCTTATAACAGGTTGTACGAGTTCCTGGGTCAAAGAGAAGCAAATGCTCGGATGATCACCAAAGGCTATAAGGATGTACGGATTACCCATCGTTTAGCCCTGCCGCTCAGCCTCGAGCAAAATAAACACACCAATCCTATGAAGTTTTATTATGGAGATGAATTGGTTTACCAACAGGATTCAGTTTACAATACAGTTGAAATAAAAAGTGACATCCCCATTTTTATTGGGAAAGGATATATGCAGGATGGCTTGCTCATCAACGAACCTATGGATTTTACCTATAAAAATGCTATCGGATTAAAGTCTCTGCACAATGTTTTACTTTCAATTATGTTTCCTGAGAATTTTTTCCCGGCCAATAAATTCAACCTGAATCCAATTGATTACAATTTTTTATACCAATTTATGTCCAAGTATCCTCAGGAATCTGATTTTCCATACTATGGTATGAAGTATAATGACGATTATTGCAAATTTCTCATGTTTGCTGACTCCAATAAAAACATTGACCGCAACATTCGCATATACAACAAAATTGGTGAAGCGTATGGTTTTCTTGTAGACATCGCCTACTTCGTGGATTTTGAAAAGAATATAGAATTTGCATTGGGTGCAGTGATTTATGTTAATGAAAATGAAATTCTGAATGACGGTATTTACGAGTATAAAACAGTTGGTTATCCCTTCATGCGAAATCTTGGACAACTGTTTTATGATTATGAATCGAAACGTCAAAAGGTGAATCAACCCGACTTGAGCAAATACAATTGGAAACTATGGGTAGAGTAGTATTTTTTTATATCCTCTTATTATTTGCTATAGGTGCTTGCAGAACAAAAACGAGTGAAAAGGCAGCGGCTATCGTGTCGGAAGTAAAAAAGGAATATGTTCATGATGAAAGAACTGCCATTTTTACCATTGAGGCCTCTGGAATAAATCCTGTGCTGCTTCACGGTGAAACAAACCTTACTGAAGCAAAAAGCACCCTGCTAAATAAATTTAATGATGCTGGAATTATTATTCAAGATGAAATCACAATTCTTCCAGATGCACAAGACGGTAACGAAAAATATGGATTGATCAATTTATCAGTGGCGAACCTTAGATCGAAACCGGCTCACAGCGCCGAGCTGGTTACGCAAGCCCTTTTGGGAACACCAGTAACAATCCTTAAAAAAGATGGGGGTTGGTTTTTAATACAAACTCCAGATCAATACATCGCCTGGACAAATGATGGAAGTCTTGTACCAGTAACAGAGGAACAACTTGTTTTATGGAAAAAAGGGAAAAAAATAATTTATCTCAGCACTTCAGGGTTTGCAATGGATAGCACAAAAAAAATGCGAGTATCCGATCTTGTTGCTGGTGACGTTTTATCGACTATTGGAGAGACGAAAGATTTTTGGGAAGCAACATACCCTGACGGACGAATGGCCATTATCCCAAAATCAGACGCAACAGGTTTTAAAGATTGGTATGGAAAAATGGCTATTTCCGATAGTTCAATAGTGCAAATGGCTCAGTCGATGCTTGGCATTCCCTACCTTTGGGGTGGCACGTCAACCAAGGGAGTCGATTGCAGTGGGTTCACTAAGACGGTGTATTTTATGCATGGATTAATTATGCCACGAGATGCCTCCCAACAGGTTTTTGTCGGTGATTTAGTAGATACTATTGGCGACTTTTCTAAGCTGAGAGTTGGAGACTTGCTTTTCTTTGGCAGTAAAAATAGTGATCAATCCGAACGTGTAATTCATGTAGGATTATGGTTGGGAAATAATCAATTTATCCATGCTTCTTCCGATGTACACATTAGCAGTTTGGATTCACTAGATGCTAATTTTGACAGGTACAACCGCGATCGGTACCTAAGAACGAAGCGCATCATTGGGTCAGAAACAGATCAGGTTGCCAAACTTGAAGAATTCTACTAAAAAAATATAAGCCGGCTCATTACACCGGCTTACTACCTAATTAATTTATTATGCGTATTGCTAACAAGTAGCCAATAGCCACTTTTAGAAGTAGTACTTTCTTTATGCAAGTTTATACTACTTTTCCTACTGGAAAAAAAAGAGAAGTGTGTATTTTGATTGTTTTGGAATCAGCAATTCAATCGATCTCATTTAAATCCTGCTCAGTAAAGGCAAAGATTTTGCCGGGATTGACTGGCTTGGCGCATAATATTTTTTTTAATGCACAATAGCACGTTTTCTTTGAGTTATAACTCATATTATGAGTACGTTATAAAAATTAAATTTATGAAGGCGTCAAATTTTTCATTTATAAAATCCGAAAAACGAAGATATAACAGTGTTCATTAATGGGCGTCATGCGTTTTCAAAACGGACATTTTACGCTTTAAAATTTAAAAACAAACTGTCATGAAAAGAACTTTATACTATCCAATATGTGTTTTCAATTTGTCGTTTATATATAAAATTGTTTTCATGAAGAAATGGTGTTTTTTTGGTCTTGTGTTGATAACAGGACTTCTTTTAGATTCCTGTAAAAATGGTGATGACCCAAATTCAGAAGGTGATCGATCCGGCAAATTGACGCTTAATTTTGAGTATTATGCCGATGGGAATCCCTTGATTTTTGATGTTATGGACTATACCAATGCCGCCGGAAATCAATATGAAGTAACAGAAATACAATGGTTTGTTTCTGACATAACTCTTACTAAATCAGATGGGAGTAAACTGTTACTTGATGAAGCATCATTCGCACATTATCTTGACACTAATTTACCAGAAACTCAAACCTGGAATCTGACGGACAATATTCCGGTGGGAGAATATACTTCAATTTCAATGACCTTTGGTATTAAAGGTGAAAAGAACAAACCCTATATGTTTACTGATCCGCCAGAAAGTGATATGCTTTGGCCTTCAAACCTTGGTGGTGATCAGGGAGGGTACCATTATATGAAACTCAACGGATTCTGGAAGAATACTGCAGGACAACGGGAGCCTTTCAATTTCCATCTGGGCGTAGGTCAGGAACGAGATGCTGACAATAATATAATCGGCTTTGTTCAGAATTGGTTCGAAACAACTTTGCCTGCTTCATTTCAAGTAAAGGATAAGGAAACGAAATCCATATCTG
>JAHEMV010000548.1 GCA_024643455.1 Cytophagales bacterium | reverse complement strand
AAGCATGGATTTTTTTGATAAATTTTTGCTGAAAATCTGGTAGATCAATTCGCACGCGGTCTCCTCCTGAGAAACCATCCACATGAACAGGCATCTCTTCACCTTCCAATCGTGGAGATAACCCCATAAACAGAAGAACAACATCTGCATTTTTTGCTATAGAAAGGGCTTCTTGTTCTAAATTTTTACGAGGTGTAGACCACAATAATCCCACGTTGGCATCTCCATGAATATCAAAGAACTTTAATTCAATTTTATATGATTTCCCGGCTTCTAATTTTAAAAAACTATAATTCTTATTAGAATGATGAATATCGTGATTCTTAGCAATCAGGCTATCATTAAGATGTAATTCAAAATGATGAAAACCCTCTCCTCCTACTGCATATTCTCCAGTTTCAGGAGCTACCAAATATCCAGTCCAACGCGCACCAAAATTATCTCCATCCAAATCTTCATATGGAGCTTTATCCCACCAATAGTAATCAACCAGAGAATCAACCCGTGAATGTTTTGGTTCACCTGTCCATTCTATATTATCATAAAACTCAGCGTTTAATCCATGTTCCTTTAGCGATTCATCTGTAAACAATGCGCTTGCAGGAATTGGCTTTAAGGTTGGCAGTTTTTCTGCATGTTCGCAGCCTAAAGCATACATCACCTCAGCGTTAGGTAGTTTTTGCTTTATGCCCTCAAGTGGGGTAACGGGATGAGATGGGATACCATTATAATTGGCTAAAAGAACTTCTACATCATTTGCATTCGGTCCAATAACTGCAACTTTTTTCAGGTCTTTACTTAAAGGAAGGGCGTTTTGTTCATTTTTCAATAAAACCATGGATTCCCTGGCAGCTTTTAATGCCAAATCCTGATGTTCTTTGCTATCAACTACATCATAAGGAATGCTGGCAAAAGGAACCATTTCGTCCGGATCAAACATCCCCATTTTTAATCTTGCTAAAAGCAATCTTCTTACAGCTACATCTACTTCCTGTTCTGAAATCAAACCCTGTTCAACTGCTTCTGCAAGATAGGGAGAAACCATTCCGCAGTTAACATCTGTCCCTGCTTTAAATGCCATTGCCGCTGCTTCTGCAGGAGTTTGCACAACCTCATGATGTCCTTTCTCATAAAAATCAACTAGTGCCCAGCAATCTGAAACAACATATCCTTTAAAGCCCCATTCATCACGAAGGATCGTTTGCAACAACGGCGAGCTGCCACAACATGGCAGATCATTCAGCCTATTGTATGCGCACATTACAGAGGCAACATGGGCATCCTTAATTGTTCTTTCAAATGCAGGCAAATACGTATTCCGCAGATCATGTTCGCTAACTTTTACATTGAAAGTATGTCGTAATGATTCCGGACCATTATGTACGGCAAAATGTTTGGCGGTCGCTATTGCTTTATAATATTTCGCATCATCACCCTGGATTCCATTAATGAAATTTACTCCCATTTGACTAGTTAAAAATGGATCCTCTCCATATGTTTCCATTCCTCTACCCCAACGTGGATCGCGAAAAATATTAATATTTGGTGTCCAAAACGTTATCCCCTGATATATTCCTCGCTTATTTTTCTTGATGTAATCATGGTATTTTGCTCTTCCCTCATCTGAAATTGAAACGGCTACTTTGTTCATCAAATTGGTATCCCAGGTAGATGCCAGACCAATTGCTTGAGGATAAACGGTTGCTATCCCACTGCGCGCTACCCCATGCAAGCACTCATTCCACCAATTGTATTCTGGCACATTGAGACGTTCCACAGCTTTAGATTCATAATTTAGCTGATCAATTTTTTCCTGAAGTGTCATCCGACCTAATAAGTCATCAGCCCTTTCCTCAAAGGATAAACTAGGATTTTGGAATGTAAATTCATACTCACTCGAAGGAGTACATGAACCAATCAATAAAATTGGCAAGATGGTAAGTAGTATTTTTTTCATAACTAAATGGGCATTTATTTTTTTATAACTAATCTTTTTTTGGCTTTTTAAGTAGTTCGCGGGCAATTTAACGCTACTATAAAAATAGGGATAAAAATCTTCAATTCTATTTCTATCTAGCTTATAGTCAAATTTACTATAATTAGATCAAAGATTAAATAAAACGAATCATTTATTTCATCAAAACAGGCCTGAATTTTCCTCTAATAAATAAAAGAATCACATTTAGGGCAATGTGATTCTTTGCATTTGTATACTTACTAAACTTTGGAATTTATAAGGTTAATGTAAAAAGAAACTAAGCAGTAGAACTAAGGTAAACCCAACCACAGAAATTATTGTTTCCATTACACTCCAGGATCGCAAGGTTTGTTTTTCTGTCATATTTAGGTATTTGCCTACGAGCCAGAATCCACTGTCATTTACATGTGAAAAAGTCGTTGCCCCGGCAGCAATTGCAAGTACGACCAAAGCTTTACCCATTTCGCCTGTTCCCACCACTTGTATCACAGGAGCGACCATACCCGCTGCAGTAATCATTGCTACCGTGGCAGAACCCTGAGTAAGACGTATAATTACAGCAAGTAAATAGGCAAGCACAACAGGAGGTATATTTTTGTTACTCACTGCTTCTGCTAATGCTGCTCCAACCCCGCTATCCACTAAAATCTGTTTAAAAACACCTCCAGCTCCCGTCACCAAAATAATTAAACCTGCAGGTCCTAAAGCTTTATTCGCTACTTGCATCAATTGGTTGCCGGTGTAATTTCGTTTTACTCCCAACACATACATTGCAGCAAGGGTTGCTATCAATAACGCAATAAAAGGGTGGCCTAAAAAGCGTATTACTTCCATGAATTTATTATCCGCTATCCATGCTGAAGTTACTGCAAGATCAACGATAGAGTTCATCAAAATCAATACTAAGGGAAGAGCAATTAGAAAAACCACCCAACCAAAAGAAGGCAATTCGTCCTGATTATTCTCAGATAGCATTTTTTGTTCTACGGTAATATCTGGCGGATCAATATGGATTTTTTTGGCTATGTATCGTCCAAAATATGGCCCTGCTATAATCGCAGTTGGGAATCCAACAATAAATCCAAAAAGAATAACCCATCCCAGTTGGGCATCAATGATCTCAGCAACAGCTATCGGACCTGGTGTAGGAGGTACAAATGCATGTGTAACAGCCAAACCGGCAAGTAATGGAATAGCATAATAAAGCACGGAACGACCTGTTTTTCTAGATAAAGCATACGCCATTGGCACCAATATGATAAAACCCACATCCAGAAATACAGGAATTGCAATTATAAATCCTGTCGTCATCAAAGCCCAGGAAGATCGCTCTTCACCAAATTTTTTGAGCATGGTACGAGATAGAGCTTCAGCTCCGCCGGAGACCTGGAGTATCTCACCAAAAATAGAACCTATCCCAACCACAATAGCAATAAATCCAAGCACATCTCCCATACCGTCTTGCACACTTTTGATGATACCCATAAGTGGCATACCCGTGAGTAGGCCAACAAATACACTAGTCAT
>JAHEMV010000547.1 GCA_024643455.1 Cytophagales bacterium | reverse complement strand
CAAATACTTCGAATCAAATGATAACCTCATCGATTGGTTACGCCAATATTCTGAAGATGAAAAAGATGAAGTTTACATTCGTGGATTTCTTGGCAAGATGCTCTTTTCCGGGCAAGAGACATTAAAGCAATGTAATGTGCTTTCGGGAGGAGAAAAAGTAAGGTGTATGCTTTCAAGAATGATGCTTGCCGGTGCAAATCTATTAATTCTCGACGAGCCAACTAACCATCTGGATTTGGAATCGATTACTGCTTTCAACAATTCTCTGCAAAATTTCCCTGGCACAGTATTGTTCACTTCTCATGACCATACATTTACTCAAACTGTTGCCAACCGAATCGTAGAAATTACACCTAACAATTTTGTTGATAAGCTTGGCACCTTTGACGAATATATTGAAAACAAGCAAAATAGTAAATAGCAGTAATTTATCGACTTAAATATTTTGCTTAAAGAGGAATTGGAACATCTCTTTTATAATCATATTGTAAATCTTCTTCTAATGACAAAAGTGCTTTTTGGATGTTCTGAACTTGACGATTATACAGGTTAATCAAAACCTTACTATTCTGAAATGACATATTGAGACTGCGCATTTGCTGGCAAAAAAAGATAAGAAGCTCCACCTCCGTTTGCTTTGATCCACTATATTTTATATGTTTTGAAACCACACGCAAAATTCTCCTGATACCTTTTTTTGCTAAATAGACTGATTTTGTATTGACTGTAACAAATTCCTCTTCTATTTCATTTTTTAAAGTTTCTCTATATCCTTCTTCATTTCCCGATTCAAAAATCAAATAATTAAGCAGTTCCTTGTTTTCTTTTTTGAAACCAGCAATTCTCAAACAAACCTTGATGAGTTCTTCGTGAGGCATTACTTTCAACTCGCTCTTTATTTCAGACAGGGAGGCTATTTTCATGTTTTATTTTGATCGA
This sequence comes from Cytophagales bacterium, assembly GCA_024643455.1. Classification (GTDB taxonomy): domain Bacteria; phylum Bacteroidota; class Bacteroidia; order Cytophagales; family Cyclobacteriaceae; genus JAAUQL01. The sequence continues at coordinate 2,569 of JAHEMV010000547.1, read as the reverse complement.
AAATTTGTAAAAATGAATCTGAACATTATCAATTCTGTTCACAATATTATTCTAAAAACAATATCAAAATGTACAAATAATAAAATTTTCATTTATTTTGGATTTAAGTTAAACTTTGTAATCCCATGGAACCCAAATTAAAAATTAATCATCTAGCCATTTTAGCTTGCATTGTTTTTTCATTTATCCTCGGATATATCTGGTATGGGCCATTACTCGGAGAGCCATGGATGGCTATGGTTGGGTTGGACCAGGCTACTATAGAGGCAAATCCTCCTGGAGCCGGAGTTTGGATAACTAACATAATTTCATCCGTTGTCCCGCTATATGTCCTGGCCTGGTTATTTGTAAAACTGGATATTCAAAAAGGGATTCAAGGTGCATTGATCGCTTTACTTATTTCTTTTGCCTTCAACTTTTTGCCAGGCATGACCAGTGACTTATTTGCTAAAGCGCCCTATGAACTAATATGGATTACTGGAGGATATTCGATGGTTTTTATGTTAATATCCGGCTTTATTTTGGGAAGCTGGACAAAATCAACGCCAAAAGAATAATTATACCTGATTTCTAAGGTATTGGATAAAACACCGAATCGTGTTCATTACCAGGCACTAAACCTGTTTGGGAATAATTCAGTTATTTATAGAGATCTTGTAAAAGTCCCTCCAACGTACTATGAATTGTAGGTCCTGTTTCAGGACCCAACGAATTCACCTCTCCATAAGGCGCTCCATCACGTCCGTATGTAAAAGGAGCCTCTTCATCCCACTGGCTTTTTGGAATAATATATCCTACCATATCGTTGGCCATACCGATAACAAAGTTGAAATCTCCTTTCATTTGCGATCGAATAAATGGAACTTCTATAGGTTCAATATCAAAATCCTGTCCTTCAGGTGCTTCAACACCTCCATTTATAATTTCAGGATATATCTCACCTGGAACGGTTACGAAATGAGCTGGGCCAATGGAAAAAGCTGCCATTTCTGATCGTACCTGCATCCATCCATTCATCCCTCTGTCTAATATACCTAGCAAGGCGCCAAGTCTGAAAAGTGGGTTTTGGAATTTTAGATTTGCACTTTTCGCTCTTATCGAAATTCCAGCTTTTTCAACCACAAAAGTTGAACTGTCCAACGCCATAAGCCCGAGGTAGGCAAGGTAATCGCCCTGAGCTTTTGCTTTTTCATAACTCGGCTCCGAATAACTATCTCCACTAAAAATATCTTTTACTGTCAGGCTTGGATGTGTAGTCATTAGCCCTCCAATAGCGCCATTGATATAAACAGCAACACCACCAACACCGGGATGAATCAAACTATCTCCACTATAAATTCCTTTTTCAAATCCTTCTCTTACATAATGTGGAAAATCAGAACTAACCAACAAATTTTCACTCCATAGTGTTTCTGGATGATCCGCCCAAGCTACAAGTGTTCCTATTGTTTCTTTGGATTCTATACTTATAGCTTGCATCAAACGTAATCCTTCATCAAAAACATATGGCTGGCGCGTATCTTTTACAATTACAATGGCATCTTTTGGATTAATCGCCATTTTTAATATTGCCGGTTGGATATTTCTGGCAGCTTCATCAATAGACTGGGCCGTTTTCTTTTTCAAATCCGCAAGATATTCCGGATTAACACCACTTTTAAAATTACTTCCTCCCCATAAACCTAATAAATCAGGGGCTTCATGTGAATGAGTAGAGCTGATAACCGAATAAGTAATCCCTGCATCAGGGCTCACTAAATTCTTAACATCAATAATGTCATCGTTCATAAATCCTATAGCATCAATGGAGGTTATAGCAATTCTAGACTTTCCATCATCTACTACCATGGTCCTTGCCCACAAATCGTCATGAATTCCGTTTGCAGCACGTTGATTACTAAATCCAGCAATCCAAATCGGATCAAAAACACCATTGCCATCACCATCTGTAAACGTATCGCCATCTTCAGGGATATATTTAGCATCTCCATTAATATCAACCCATCTATCATGGATTATTGGCGATATTTTTACTGCTGAAAATCCAATCTTAAGTACGGCAGGAACATCATTTTTAACATTTAAATCAATCGTATATCCGGAATGTCGGTCCTGTACATTTAAATAGAGATAACCAAAAAGAAAAAAAAGGATGACCCCGAGAGTAATCAAAAAGCGTTTAAACCATTTGTTCATGATAAATTGTTTAGAGTTAACCTCCACAATTTAGCATAAAAAAACCCGGCACAAAATACTTATACCGGGTTATTTATAGTTATTCACCTATTAGTGAACTGCAAATTTCAGCACTTTTGGATGAACCAATTTTTCAAAATCACTATAGCTCATTTGGATCACTTCAGCATGATTTCCTGCATTAAAAGCAATTTCATCATCCTCGGTTAATGCTTTTGCAGTAAATACTTCCAGATTATACAAATTCCCAAAAGGAGGCATGGCACCAAGCTCACAATCGGGGAACATATCTTTAAATTCCATTTCGCTGGCTAAGCGAACACTCCCTTCACCAGTAATTTCCTTTAAGAGATTAAAATCTACCCGGTATGAT
>JAHEMV010000546.1 GCA_024643455.1 Cytophagales bacterium | reverse complement strand
TCTCATCCGTAAGGGTAAATACTATGTATATAAGGATCTATGACGATGTTAAACTGGATACGGTAAATGAATTATAAATGATGAACCTTTTCCTTCCGCTGACTCCACTTTTAACTCCCCATCGTGCGCCTTCACAATATCATAACTCAAACTCAACCCCAATCCGGTTCCCTGACCGGTTGGTTTGGTGGTAAAAAAGGGTTGGAAGATTTTATCCCGGACCTGTTCCGGGATTCCTTCACCATTGTCTTTGATTGAGATTTCTAAAGAATTTTGATGCTTTTTAGTAGTGACAACTACTTCCGGCTTATATCCTTCCTCGCCTGATTTTGCCTTTTTATCCACTGCATAAAACGCATTGTTGATCAGGTTGAGAATTACCCTGCCTATGTCTTGTGGCACCACAAGGATTTTTGGCATATTTTCATCGAAGTTAGTTTTGAAGTCGGCATTAAAACTATTGTCCTTGACTCTTAATCCATGGTATGCCAATCGTAGATATTCATCTGCCAGGGCATTAATATCAGTCGATTCCTTTTTGCCTTCACTCGTTCGGGAATGTTCCTCCATCACTTTTACACGGGTTGAATCATGAGCGGCCCCAGATAATACCTGGTGAAGACTGTCAACATTGAGCCATTGTGCAAAGCTGGTGTTACCGATCCCAAATAGGACATAAATTATGATAATGAATTTTTTCATATACTGGCAGTTAGGGGTAATTGTATAATAAACTCCGACCCCAGGCCTTCCGCGGTATCCACTTCCAGGGTGCCGTTATGGCCCATGGTGATGATGTCATAGCTGAGACTCAATCCCAAACCTGTTCCTGATCCAGTCGGTTTGGTGGTGAAGAAGGGCTGGAAGATTTTGTTGACAATATCCGAAGGTATGCCATCGGCATTATCCTTCACCCTGATTTCGATGAGATGGTCTACTTTTTTGGTTTTCACAATCACTTGTGGCTCATATTCAGGGATTCCTGTCCTGGCTTTTTCAGAAACAGCATAAAAGGCGTTGTTGATCAAGTTAAGCAGGACACGGCCGATGTCCTGGCCAATCACATTCACCTTCGGCAAGTTAGGGTCCAGATCCAGCTTGAAATCAGCGTTGAAGAATTTATCTTTTGCACGGAGTCCATGATAGGAGAGGCGTACATATTCATCCGTTAGAATATTGATATCGGCCAATTCTTTTTGTCGTGTTCCCGTTCTGGAATGTTCGAGCATTCCTTTTACGATGCTACTCGCCCGCTGGCCGTGGTGATGGATCTTATCCAGGTTTTGTATAACATCATCTAAAATTTCCGATTCCAGCTCTTCATCCCGTTCAGCTTTTTGTTTTGCCCGCTCCTCTTTTAATTCGTCAATCAATTCTTTGCTCACTTCTGAGAAGTTATTGACGAAGTTAAGCGGGTTCTGGATCTCATGCGCAATTCCGGCTGTAAGCTCGCCGAGACTGGCCATCTTCTCGGATTGGATGAGTTGGGTCTGGGTGGATTTCAATTCGCTCAGCGTGGTTTCCACTTTGCTCTTGGCGTTTTCCAGTTCATTGAAATCTTCGTAACGAGCATAGGCTACCGAAAACGCTTTGGCCAGCGATTGCACCAGTTCGATCTGTTCGTTATCCAAATGTTCGTCACTGCCTACATACAACATCCCCTGCGCGAAAGGGACCAGTTGCAGTACTAAATGTTTGGGAGCGGTTTCCCCTGCCTGGTAATGCCTGGGATCTTTAATCAGTTTTTGCTCAATAAGTGATTTGGTAAAGGTGATGAACTGTTTTTGATCCCATTCATCTCGAAATACTTTTTGATCCCGCCAGTGTTGCGCGGATGCCTGTATTAATGGAACCTTACTATACGCTGAATCCCAAACTGCCAGCGACTCGCCGGAAGGAGTGGAGAGATATACTTTGGCTGTTTTAGTTTCATCATTCATGATGAATACTCCACAACGGAAAAAGGGAACGCCTAAGGTTCGGAGTTCTCTCCAAACTAATGGCGTGATCCGTTCGAGGTCTTTAGTGGTGCGCATACTGGCAATTTCTGCCCGTACCCGATCAAGGGATGCTTGCTTTATGGACTCTATAGCCCGGGCTTCTGCCTGTTGCAAATCCAAAAAACGCTGATAAGCCAGATTAAATACATTGGCTGCCCTTCTCTGCAATTCTTTTGCTTCTTCCGAAGGCTTTTCATTGGAGATCATAAGAAGTGCACCTCCGGTAAACTTAGAATAATGGTAATGCAAAATTTCCGGAACCGATATCTTCCCTTTTGCATCATACTCTATGGTTTCGGGCGCAACCTTCACCATGACTTTATACCAATCAACTAGCTTTTTACCTTCAGATACAATAGTATATTCTGACTTTTTAGAGTTGTAATTTTCAATGGTCTCCTTGATATATTCACAAGAATCTACTGGGATGATGGCTTTATCTGTAACCATTTTTGTTGAGTCGGTTTTTGTAGACCTGAATGTGTACCAGGCTTCAAGTGTTTCCGGGCTGTTATAAAGATGAATGATCGAAGACTCAAGCTCCTGCTGACCAAGATTGCCCATCTGTTCTCTTAGGACAGTCGACACATCCAGCAGATCAGCCGAAGATTGCATAGCCAGTGTTTTAGATCGGATTCTCTCCAGAGCAGCTTCAATCAAGGCTTCGCGAGCTTGTGCTTCGGCTTTTTGAAGATCTATATATCTTCTATAGGTTTGTCCGAAAACCCGGGCAAACCTACTCAATACCTTAGCCGCTTCTTCTGAAATCGGGTTTGATGAAAAAGCAAAAAGAATACCTTCGGGGAAAGAGAAATTAATGTGGAACTCTCTTTCTGGTAATGTATCTAAATTTACAGAAAATGAGTACTCTGGTTCATTGTTAAGTGCAGTGTAATATCTAATTACATCCTTTCCTATAAGCTGGTCTGTATAACTTGGTTCCCCGCTTTTCCATGCATTTTTAATTTTCACAAGCAGGGGATGTATCGTCATATCCAACATGCCCGTTTTTAAATCCACTTCGCCAGTTGGAAATGAAGTTGCAGACCATGTTTTCATACGCTCAGCTCCTTCAAGAATTCCTATTCCACAACGAATGGATTTGTCAAGACCCAACTTTAATACTTCGTCAAATAAGGAAACAACCGTAACCCCAACATCATGACTATTGTGCATTGCCATTGTTTTAGATCGTACCCTTTCCAATGCAGCTTCGATTTGTGCTTCCCTTGCTTGCGCTTCTGCTTTTTGCAGATCGCGAAAACGGGTATAGGTCTGTTCAAAGACTTTTCCGAAGCGCTTGAATATATCGTGAGCTTCAGGGATTGGCTCAAACGTTATAAACATTAGACTCACCGTTTCACCGAATACAAAATGGTCGTATTGGTGTTTTGGAAATTCAAAACCATCCTGGAGCATGATCTCAAATTGTTTGGGAGCAAATTTGCTCAATTCCCCATACATTGCTTTGATCATATCCCCACCAACAAATTGAACAAAGAATTCATCACCT
>JAHEMV010000545.1 GCA_024643455.1 Cytophagales bacterium | reverse complement strand
TGATTTTGCCAATAATTCCATTCGTTCTGAAACATAATTCCATACTCATCTGCCAGGTCATACCAAAAATCAGGTAGAATGCCCACACAAATCCGCATGGCATTCCAGTTTATGGATTTTGGATCGTCGATAATCAATCGTTTTACCCATTCACGATCCCATGCAAGATTGGCGCAATCAGGGTCTTCGAAGAAGCGCTGTAGTGTGATGTTGGTGCCGCGAAGTAGTATTTTTTTATCATTTAAATAGAAATATTTGCCTCTTCGCTCAAAATCCCGAAGCCCAAACCGATCTTCCTGCGAATCGATCAATTCGTCATTTAAGTAAACTGTGGTTTTTGTTTTATACAGAAAAGGATCGTCAGGACTCCATAAATGAGGATTGTCTAAATCGATTGACAAACTGCCTTCAGTCAGATTTTCTCGCCTGGCTTGGATAATGAATGAGCCAGAGCCCACTGGAGCATTCGTTTTGTTTTCAAATACTTCTACTTTAACGTTTACGCTGTCATAAGTCGGATCACCATACATAATTTGCTGAGGGAAGAAACTCCTCAAACGGACTTTGGCCATCACTTTTCCATGTTGGGCATCTGGTAAAAATAACGTGTTGTTCACCTGGACTTTTCCGCTAAATATCAATTCAACATCGTCCCAAATACCAGGCAAATAGTGTTCTTTTTCCTTGTCGGTCGAACCAGCAGCCTGGGCAGGTAGCCATACCCGATCCCCAACCTTGATCAGGATTTCGTTTTCTTCACCAAATCGAATGGCATGGGTTACAGGCATTTCTATTGGCGAATAGCATTCCATTGACATGCCCATGTCTATGCCGTTGATATAAACCTGGGTGACATATTGACTTTTCTTTATGCGGAGCAATGCTTCTTTGCCTTTCAATTCCGTTGGGATGGTTATGGTTTTTTTATACCAATTGTATTTCGGCGTATAATCTATGTCATAAACACTGTGTGAATCTTTGGTGATGGTGCCTTCTGGTTTCTTAAACCATATAGCATAATCATCAATCTTAGGTTGTGCCAGGTGTATCAATCCAGGCACAGGAATCGTCCTGGTGAATTTCTTTGGAGGAAAGGCTTTTTCAGTTCGGTCAAATTGCCAGGTTCCATTTAAGTCAAGAGTTGTGCGCTGAGCTTGAGCAGAGATAAAACCAAATGTCAGGATCAATAAAAATAATTTTTTCATGTTCGAAGTAGTTACAATGAATTTCTAAAAAGTATTTGACTGGGGTTTTCCAGGTGTTCTGTTTTGTTATTAAATACCATATCGATTACGGAAATACCCATTTGTTGAAAATCTGTGGTAATGGTGGTTATCCCTTCAGCAATAATTTCTTTGAAAGGGGAGTCGTTATAGCTGATCAGACCAACGTCTGTCCCCAAACTCAGTTCTTTAATTTTGCAGTGCTTTACGATTTGTACGAGATCCCTATCATCTGTCAAAATATACATGTCGCCTTGATTCACTTCATGGTTTTTGAGGCTTTTTAATAAGGTAAATGGAAGATGATGCAGATTGCAAAAGTTCACAAATCCTTTTTCTAGCTCTTTGAACTGTTGCCTTTGATCTTCATGCACAAAGAAAATGTGCTGGTATTTATTTATATGGGTTTGTGCCTGATCTAATGCCTTCGTTATATCTTTTTCGAAAGGTTGACAAACACTTCGGTATTTTTTTCCATAGTGCTCAATTCCTTGATCAAGGATATAAACACTCTTTTTGGGTAATAAAGTCAATAGTTGATCTGTTTCAGCGCTGATGATGGGTACGATCACATATGCTGTAAAATTACCAACTGCATTTTGCACCAACGTATTAAAAACTTTTTGATTTCCATGATGGAAATAAATGTCAATAACTGCTCTATTGGCAGCAGATTTTTTCATGGATTCATACAATACTTCCTTGTATGCCGTCATTTTATCCAGCAACAAAAAAATATTGTGTTGCTCTTTTATTTCCGTTGTGGTAATAAAATATCCTTTGCCAACGCTTGAGGAAATAATTCCCCGATTCTTCAATTCATTGTAAGCTTTTAATACTGTGTCCTGCGACAGATTAAATTTGCTTGTTAGTACATTCAGGGATGGGATGCGATCTCCGAGTTGTAGTTTTTCCTCTTTAATTGCCAGGAGAATCGAGGCAACAATCTGTTTATATTTGGCGATTCCAGAAGAATCATTGATATGGATTAAATCAATCATTTACATTCATACCTCTAGGTAGTACTATGTAAATATATATTAATAATTTTAACTTCAAAAATTCATAATAATAAAAAACCAAACCAATATTGAATTGATATTTTATTGCAATTTAATTTGTCGATGATACCAATTGTAAAAGGAAAAGATATTGCTATACTGGGATAGTTTCAATGATATGATACCAATCTTCTTTTGAAAAATAGTGTATTTAAACAAATCAAACCTATTGTAGTTTAAAGGCCTAATGCCTACATCAGAATAGCCAATTGTTTCATCCATGAAAATGAAATTAACCTATGAGGTTAATTAGTATATTTGCAAATGAAATTTGCACAGGTTAGGGATTAGAATAATTCTCTCTTTTTTTAACTTCAATGCAAAATACATTTTAGGGAAATATAATCGTCATCAATGAGTAGATTGCTTTATTACCTGGTTTTGAAACCGTTGTCTCTATTACCACTTTCTATACTTTATTATCTTTCAGATTTCATCTTTTTCTTTGTTTACCATGTGACTGGTTATCGAAAATCAGTTGTTAATACAAACCTTAAAAATTCCTTCCCTGAGAAGAGCAAAGAAGAAATTGAGTCCATTCAAAAAGCGTTTTTTATCCATCTTTGTGATATGGTTGTTGAGGGAATCAGACTGTTTAGTATGCCGCTGGGCGAATTAAAAACAAGATTTAAAATTGTCAATACTGAAATTTTGGAGGACTATTATAAACAAGGCCGGAGTGTGATTTTGGTTGGGGGGCATTATAATAACTGGGAAATTGCAGCAATGGCATTTGATGTTTGTGTACCACATCATGCGATTGGTATTTATACACCATTAAACGATAAATTTTTTGACAGAAAATTCGCCGAATCCCGCACAAAATATGGCGTAGAAATCATTCCAAAAAGTATGGTTCCGAGATCCTTTATTGCCAATAAGCATAACCTTACCATGACCATATTTGGTGCAGATCAGTCACCGACTTACAGCAAAATGGTTCATTGGATGAAGTTCCTAAACCAGGAAACGGCAGTTTTTCTGGGTACTGAATCCTTTGCTGTTAAGTATAACTACCCGGTTATTTTTATCCAAATTAATAAGCCTAAAAGAGGCCATTATGAAGGGGTATTAAAAGTATTGAATGAAAATCCTGCGAGTTCCAAAAACGGCGAAATTACAGAGGCTCACACAAAGTATTTAGAAAAAATAATCATAGAAAATCCAGCATATTGGCTTTGGTCTCATAAACGATGGAAACGCAAAATGACGAAAGAAGAAAGTCAATT
>JAHEMV010000088.1 GCA_024643455.1 Cytophagales bacterium | reverse complement strand
GATTGGAGTAGCTTTTTTGAAGTATTCAATAAATCCTTCACCATGAAGCAGTTTTCCATATTGATCTTTGCTCTCTTTGGCAAGGTATTCCATCAGCTCTGAATGTTGGAACGAGGTTTTTGGCTTATACACATCGGAAATACTTCTTGCAGTAGCAGACGCCATAAGTAGTTCTATATTGTATGCCGCATTAATCTTATTGGCATATTTCTGTGCTATAGTCTCTCCCTGTTCGGTAATTCTAATATCTCCGGAAACGGAGGCGTACGGCAGTGCTTTTATAAAGTAATGTGCAGGACCCGCTCCTCGGCTGATTGACCCCCCTTTCCCATGGAAAAACCGTATTTTCACTTTATGCTTTTCACCTATTTCGATTAATCGAACCTGAGCTTTATATAGATGCCATTGACTTGCTAAAATCCCACCGTCTTTATTGCTATCGCTGTACCCCACCATCACCTGCTGAACCATGATTTTCCTTGGGTGTGACTGTCGAAGATATTTTAGACTTCTTTTTGTGAAGGAATTACTCAAAAACGCATCCAGTATTTCTGGAGACCGTTCAAGATCGTCAATGGTTTCAAATAGCGGCACAACGGGCAATACACAAACAGGCCCTTCCTCTGTCCTTTTGATAAGTCCTGCTTCCCGTGCCAATAAATAAACTGTTAATAGATCGGAAACATTTCGTGTCATACTCACGATCAACGACCCTATTCCTTTAGAACCATAAGCATCGATATGCTTTGCAATTACTTTATAGCTACCAAGAACCGCTTCAGCATTTTCGCCCAACTTCATACTTGGATGCGTAAAAGGCCTACTCGATTTCAATTCTTTGTTTATAAATTGTACTCTTTTGTTATCTTCTGACTTTAAATAATCTCCAGAATCCATAGTTGAGGCTTCCATCATTTGAGCCAGGGCTTTTTCGTGAAACTGGCTGTTTTGCCGTACATCCAAATGGGCAAGGTGAAATCCAAAGGTATCAACAAGCCGGATAGACTCATTCACATCCTGATAGGCAATGGTCTTTGCTCCAAATTCCAGTAATGCTATTTGAAGTAGTTCCAGGTCAGTAATGATCTCTGAATCAAAACGATAACTTCCTTCTTGTTCATGTAGCGCTGTAGCATGACCTCGTTTGGTGTCGATAGGCAACTTAGCTATCATAAGGTTTATAAACTGGCGAAAAATCTCTCCATTATTTCGATCAAATGCCTCATGCCCGGAAGGCCCTAATTCAACAATCATTTGATCTATTCGATCACGGAGTTGCCAATGGCATTCTTTATACGTATAGGCAAAACTTAACCTTCTCAGTAAAACAGCCAGATTTCTATTGATGGCAATCAGTGCATGGAGACGCAGTGTATCTAACGTAAACTCTGTGACTTTATCCGTTACCAGAGGATGTCCATCTCTGTCTCCTCCAACCCAATTACCAAAAGATATTTTTGGCCAGCTGCTGGCTTTTTGTATCAAATTCGGATTGAATCCTGCCTCTTCCCATGCATGGATAAAACGTTTGTCTACTACCGGTAATACCTGCGGAAATACATTGGTTAGATAGTGTAACACGTTGCGCAACTCGGAAGGAACATCAGGTTTTTCAGTAAATATTTCTCCAGTTTTCCAAATCCGATATACAGCAAGCTTAATGTCATTTCGAATTTCATCCTGTTCTTTCCTGGTGTACATCTGATTTTCTCGCTGAACAAGTAAAAGGTACAACTCCCGGTGGTGTTCCAGTATTGTTTCCCTTTTGGCTTCTGTAGGATGGGCTGTAAGTACGGGCTCAACTCTGGTTGTAGGAAGTATTTTTGCAATCTGGACATCAGATAATCCTTGTTTTTTCAGATTCAGCAGATTTTCCGCCCAAAGTCCAGTAACTGAAGAACTCCTTCCATCGTCTTCTTTTTGCCTTCTGGTCTGTACAGCTCCATTGATTTCGACCATATTCATCAATTGAAAAATTAATGAATAAAGCTGGATATGTTTATCCGTAAAAGAATCTGGATCAAAGGGTTTGGTATCATTGATCCAGGGTATTTGTTCTGCTATATCTTTTTCTCCATTTTCAGTTAATACCTCATGAAGGGCATTTAAAAGAAATTCCAAATCCTCATATGGTTTTCCAAGTTTTTCCTTTACGAGTTTCAGAGCATTGATTTGCTCCTTTATTTTATTTTTCATATTCAAAATTAATATTTTGCATTAACAATAATATTCACAAATCGGAAATGATTGCATCATTTCAATATTCAATTTTTTTCATTCAAAGGTTATCATCAAATCCCCCCATAGCTTGAAGTAGGCCTGCCTTGGCTTTCTGGTATTTCCCTTGTAATTCTATCAGTTTTATGTCTGCTCCTATCATACTTGATTCCCTGCTGTTTACCATGAAAAGTGAACTTTCTCCTTCGTCAAACTTCCTCCGCTCACCAGCTAATAATGCCCGGTAATTGTTTAATGTATTTCGAAATAGCTCAATCTGTTGATGAAGTGTAGTTAACTCAGCCTGATAGTTTCTTATTTTATTTTCTATTTCTATACTTTTTTGTTGTAATGCCAAATCAGTCTCATTGATTTTCAATTTAGTCAATTGCAGATCGCCACGGGCTTTTCGCAGTAATAATGGCATGCTAAAATCAAAACCCCATTTATAGTCATTGGCAGAAAAGCTGTCAAATGGATTGCCACCGACAGGCTGATTTAAAATATTATAATTAAAATTTAGTTTGGGCTTGATTTTTTCTGCCTTTAACCTCCTTTCAAAATTCAATTGCTCAAGTTTATTAGTGTAGAGCCTGAGTGTCGGATGTGCCTCATCAAGCTCATTCAAAACCGAGGCTACCAGCATTTCGTCAATTTCAACATTCCATTCATTTTGATATAATGGCATGGATTTTTCATGTAAACTCAGCGGTTCCAATTCTGGTGACCACAGAAAATTACTCATCAAGTACTTCGATTCTATTAGTTTTAATTGTGCTTCATTTCTACTCAGCAGCCTGGACTGGACGAGGATAGACGCTTCAAGTGTATCGATGGCGGGTAATTCCCCCTGTAAAAAACTCTCTTTTATAGCCTCAAACCTGACCTGGCCTAACTGCACTGCCGTATTATAAATTTCGACACTATTCCATGCTGTGTACCAATCCCAATATGCTTTTGACGCATCGAAAATCAACTGGTTGATCATCAATGTCCTTTCCAGCTCCGTTGATTGTTGAAATACTTTAGCCTGCATTACTGCCTGTCGTCGTTCATCAAAAAATAAGCCTTCACCTAGTGGCACGGCAATTCCAGCATAGGCCAGACCATTTGCAGGAACTTGATTTTCAGGGTTTAGATAGGTGCCGTTATTATTTTCATATCCAGCTTTCAACTCCAGACCAAGTGACGTTGGGAGTTTGATTTCATTATTATTAATTCTGTAATATTCCTTTCCTTCAAACTGCTTATAGTTGTATTCCGATTTAAGAACCGGATCAAAACTGCCACGGGCTTTTTTGAGGTTGGCATCACCAATTTCCAGCATTAGATTTCCTTGCCGACTTACCGGATGATATGCCATTACCAACTTTATAAAAGAATCAAAGCCTAACTCTAGACTGTCTCCCTGAGCAAAACAATTAGGCCAATTGAATAGGCCAAAAAGGTTGATCAAACTGATTAAAAAATACTTTTTCATCAACTTTAACTTTTTAATAACTCTAATTTACAGACCTTCATATGCATGTGATCATATCTCCATCTAGACCAATTCATTTTTCTGCAGTTTCTTTAAGATCAATCGGCTCAGTCTTATAATAATCTTGTGGAAATCCATTAATCTGTCTCCACAGTTCATATCCGATGGGTACATCCTTAAGCAGTGCAAGACCATAAGCTCCTGATCCTATACGGATTGCAGAAGGCCATGCAACATCGCTTGTATCCGGTGCGACCAACATACGATACTGACCATTTTTGCTTGTGAAATTATCAATGGCTGCTACCTTGCCTCCAAACGTACCATAGGACACGTTAGGCCATCCGGAAAATACAACTGTAGGCCAACCATCAAACATGAAACGCACCTTCTGCCCTTTCTCCACCAAAGGAAGATCCATGGGTTTTATGTACATTTCCACTGCCAAATCGTATTTCGCTGGCATAATACTTACGAGAGGCGTACCTTCTTTGATCGTTTCACCAATACCTGTTCGTATCGCTTGAGTTATGTATCCATCCTGAGGTGCAGTGATGTAATACATACCAAGTCGAACACTATAATTTGAATACTGATTTTGAAGTTTTGTAATAGCCGCCTCCGAATCGTATTGACTTGAAAGTGCAGAAAAGCGTTCCGAACTTGCTTTTGCTAATTTGTCACGATAATCGTTTTCAATTGTAGATATTTCCAGCTTTGCATTGATTAGCTCATTTCTGCTACTAAGCAATTTGCTCTGGTATCCGATAAGTTTTGCCTGGCTTTCCTGTAGTTTTAGGGTACGACTCTCAAGATCAGTAAGCGATTTTAGCCCTTCCTTATAAAGTTGCTCCATTCGTGAAAACTGTCTCTCAGAAATGCTTAAATTCGTTTTTGCAGCTTCAAATTCAATGCTATCGGCAGTCACCTTTAGTTGCGATTGAATGAATTTATTCTTGCTTTGTTGCAATTTTAACAGTTTCATTTGCTCCAAGGCAGCAACCTGATTATCGAGTGCTTTCACTTTTTCCAGATATGACTTTTGTGTCATTTCTTTCGATTTGATCTGCTGATCAGCCCTATTGAGCAACTCAGGATCAAAATAGTCATCTTTTATTTCTGAAATAAAAAGTATGGTATCGCCACGACCTACGTAATCACCTTCCTGAACAAACCATTTTTCTATACGCCCTCCAATCACTGAATGTACAGTTTGCGGTCTCTGATCGGGCTTGAGCGTGGTCACATATCCTTTGGCACCTATGTTTTGGGTCCATGGGATAAACATGATAATTAAAATCACAATCAGGAGTCCAATTAATATTTTAGCAAATCTATTGCTATACGGTTTTGAAGCTACTTTTCTGAAAGCGCTATAATTTCTGATATCGATTTTATCCGAAACGCTATTATTTGAAATATTCAGCATGGTTTAAACTTTATCGATTTGATAAAAAATACCTTGATCTGATAATCTGGTATAATGTTCACTTTGTATAATTCTGCCTTCTTCCATAAGGAAAACACGGTTGCATTTCGCTGCTATTTCAGGCTGATTAGAAATGATCACAAGAGTCCATCCATGAATAGGATCGACCAGATAATCCATAATTTTTCTGCGTTCAATCGGATCAAGCCTGCCCAGGTGATCTGTGATCAGCAACAATTTCGCGTTGCAGGCTATACTTCGTGCAAGTATAATCTTTGTAACAATACTTCCCGGAAGATTTTTACCCTCAGGATCAATTTGTGTTTCAAATCCATCTTTGAGATTCTGAACAAAATCGGACAAAAACACCTTTTCTGCAGCTGCAAGAACTGTTTGTACAGAGGCTCCAGGACGCCCAAGCGATATATTTTCAAAAAGCGTTCCTTTAAATAGTTTCTCTTCATGAAGGCTGTCACCAATGTAACTGCGTAAACTTTCCAGATTTAGGTTACCGATTGGTATATTATTGTAATTGATATTCCCATCAAAATCCAAATAAAGTCCAGCAATAAGCTGTATGATGGTAGATTTGCCCGAACCGCTATACCCTGAAATACAAACCCGCTCACCAGAGGCTATATCTAGATTGATATCATGAAGAACTGCACGTTTGCTTTCGGGATATTTAAAACTCAGGTTTTTAATACCGATAGAAATTCCTTTTTCATCCACTAGCGAATTAAACTTAATACCATCATAATTTTCCAGCGGCAGATCGGTAACCAGTCCCATTTTTTCCAATGCAGTCAGCACATCATAAATGGTCTCCATACTTAGAATTAGCTTTTCTACAGAATTGATAATTAGCAGGATCACAATTTCTGCTGCAACAAATTGTCCCAAATTGATTTGCTGATCAATTACTAACAGGCTTCCCATAATAAGCAAACCGGCTGAAACAATCAGTTTAAAACTTACCATATTGATATATTGCTTCACAAGTACACCAAAATGATCTTTTCTTGCGTCAAGATAATTAGTCACCATCGCATTTGTTTTTTGGATTGGCATCTCTGAATTTCCAGCGAGCTTAAAAGTCCCCATATTCCGTCCGATCTCTTCCAGCCAATGAGCAACTTCGTACTTATATTTTGATTCTTTTAGCGAAGTTTTCAACCCCTCAGGACCTGTAAATCTGAATATGAGATATAGAATAAGAATGAGTGCCAAACCAAAAATGATAAAGAAGGGATGGTAAAAAGAAAGCAATATCAAGCCAAATAAAACCTGTAATGTTGCAGTAGAGAAATCGATCAGAATTTTTGATAAACCCTTTTGTACAGATACTGTATCAAAAAACCGATTCACCAACTCCGGAACGTAATGCTTATATACAGATTCAAATTTGATACGAGGAATTCGATAGGCAAACTCAAAAGAAGCCCTGGTAAATATACGTTGCTGTAGTCGCTCAGTAATGGATAATTGGAAAATCTGCAATACACCAGACAAGGCAATCCCTAAAATAACAAATGCGACCAAGACTATCCATGAAGTGGAAACCTGACCACCTGTTATCAGGTTGAATATCGCCTGAATACCCAAAGGAAGCGACAACGCGATAATACCGCTAAATATGGCATATAAATATACATACATGATATCCTTACGATCAGGCTTTAAAAGCCTGAAAAATCGCTGAACAGGATTAAGTTTGTCCTCCATTTCTTATTTGTTGTTTTGAATTGTTTTTAATACCAGGTCTGACAAAAAAGCATGAAGCTCTTTCCCTTCAGAAGAAATATTGGTGAGATTAGGAAAATGTGAAGCAAAAAAACGATGTTGGTTTGCGCATTGTATTATGGTTAAGGCCAGGGTTTTGGAATATGGATACTCAGAATTAATTTCTTGAATATTCTTTACTATACGATCACATATACGCTTGTAATTAACGAAAAAACCTATTTCATTTTCTAAATCTACTTCTTTAGTTAGAAATGATTTTGGTGATTCTGCAATTACAATTTCATGAAGTCCTTTCAAGTCTACATAGTTGTGGACTAATTCATTTTTCAAAGGATCGCTAATGGCCTCAATCGTTTTTTGGATTCGATCTGTTGGATCTGAAATATTCATGGTACTCAACACTATTTCATATTCAAGCCAGCCCCAATACCATGACAAAATGTAAAGCAATAGATTATGTTTGTTTTCAAAATAGCGATAAACTGTGCTTTCTGTTGTGTTCAGAGCGAAAGCCAATTTTTTGAAGGTAAAAGACTCTATCCCTAATTCGTGTATAAGCTTAATACTATGATTGATTATACTCCTCCCCAAATCCGAAGATTCTGGATCTTTCAGGTATATGCGCTCGTTGACCCTGATCTGAATATTTTTTAATAATTCCCTCATCTTTCTTTTTTATCTTAAACTAAAAATATTAAAAAAGGTTTTATTACTATTATTTTAAAATGTAATATAATTATTATTAAGAGTATTACTATCGTTTATTATTTACTTAAACTTTAGAAAAGATTTGGTTAAGCACTATAATGTAAAAAACCTCAAAAGCCTTATTTTCGGATTATTATATCAACATTGCATAACTTGTAACTTAGTTTTTTTGTCTTAACACCCTAATGATGAAGTCGCTACACGCTCTGGATTACCTTGTTTTCGGTATATATTTTATAATCGTGATTGGCATCGCGCTTTGGGTTTCGCGGAAGCCTAAAGGGCACCAACGCAATGCGGAAGATTACTTTTTGGCAGGAAGAGCGCTTCCTTGGTGGATCATTGGCGCTTCGCTTATTGCGTCAAATATCTCAACAGAGCAAATCATTGGGATGAATGGTACAGCCTTTGAAAGCGGCATCGCTGTGATATCGTATTCATTGATAGGAGCATCCTTGTCGATATTGATTGTTGCCAAATTTTTTCTTCCTCGTTTTTTGCAAACAAAAATATACAGCATGCCCGAATACCTGGAAAAACGGTACGACAAACGGGTGAGCACTTCAATGAGTGTATTCTGGATTTTGGTATATATTTTCGTCAATCTCACTTCCGTCATGTCCCTGGGAGCGATTACACTCAATGCTGTATTAGGAATCCCCGTTTGGTATAGCGTGATAGCCCTTGCTGCCTTTTCCGCTGTATATACTATTTATGGGGGACTTTCCGCAGTGGCATGGACTGATTTTGTACAGGTTGGTGTTTTAGTACTTGGCGGCTTGACAGTGGTTTGGCTGGGATTAGATGCTATAGCAATCAATCATGGCAATGAAGGAATTATCTCAGGTTTTACTACGCTTCTGGATTCCCAATCCAACAAATTCCACACAGTCTTGCCTATGAGCCATGAAGAATTGCCTTGGACTGGTGTCTTTTTTGGAGGCCTTTGGATTGCTGCAATCAGCTATTGGGGATGCAATCAATATATAATACAGCGAGCTTTGGCTGCTAAAAGCATGACACAAGCACAATATGGATTGCTTTTTGCAGCTTTTCTTTCAGTTGTTGTGGCTGTCATCATTGTACTTCCGGGTGTTATAGCCAGTGAATTGTATTCAAATCTTGTTACTTCAAGAGATGAAGCTTTTCCAATATTAATTAGGGAATTGTTACCCATTGGATATACCGGACTTATTATAGCCGCCTTGATCGCTGCTATTATTTCTTCTCTAAACTCCATGTGCAACAGTGTCGCTACCATTTTCACAATGGATGTCTATAGGAATCTAATCGATAAAAATGCATCAGGAACAAAATTGGTGCTGGTTGGGCGGTGGGTCACAGCTGTGGCACTTTTTCTTGCTGTTTTGGTAACACCCGCAGTAGTTTCAATGGGAAAATTATTTTCTTTCATCCAGGAATATACGGGTTTTGTAACACCCGGTGTTCTTTGCATTTTTCTATTTGGAATTTTTTGGAAAAGAACCACATCAACAGCAGCCCTTTGGGCGGTAATGCTCACTATCCCCATTTCGGTAATATTAAAATTCGCATTCCCCTCGATCGCATTTCTCGATAGAATGACACTAACATTTTTGACTTTGTCCGCGGTTACCATTTGGATCAGCTTGAGGGATCACTATAGTCACGCATTGAAAGTTGATGAAAGTATAAATTATGAGAAAACATCAACTATTTTTAATATTGGAGCGCTAATATTAATTTCTATGATTTCGGTATTTTATGTTATCTTTTGGTAATATGTCAGACCAGAAATCGCTAAATTATATGTTAATAATATATTTAGAACCATGAACAAAATTAACGATCTATCAACTATACAAGGACTAATTGGAGACATGTTTAAATGGCCAAAAAACCTTGAAGAATGGGAGCAATACAAGCTTAGTGAAGAACAAATACACTTCTTTAATGACAATGGTTATTTACCAAATATTAAAATACTTGAAGAATGGCAGGTTGAAAAGCTGAATAAAGAACTGGAGGAAATTCAGGACCCAAACCATCCGGCTCATCATCTTTTTTATGAATTCCACAGCAATGAATCGGGCGATCCCAATTCGGTACTATTTCACTCATTGGGGCACTGGCGCATCACAGAAGGATTTCATGATATTTTATGGAATCCAGCGTATTTGATGGCTGCCAGCCAGCTTTTGGGGAATAAAGCAGTCCGCTTCTGGCACGATCAGCTATTCTGTAAACCTGCCAAACATGGTGGAGTGGTAGCCTGGCATCAGGATTTTTCATACTGGACCAGAACAAAACCTATGCAACACCTCACCTGTTGGGTAGGATTAGATGATTCGTCCTTAGAAAATGGTTGTATTCATTATATTCCTAAAAGCCATGAATGGGGACTACTCGATAAGCCTGACCTTGCTGGTGATATGGAAGGTTTAAATGCTTTTCTGACTCCGGAACAACAAAAACAATTTATTAATAAAGTGCCAATTGAAATGCCAAAGGGTTATGGAACATTCCATCATCCATTGACAGTTCATGGGTCATATGCCAATAAGTCGGAACGATCCCGACGAGCCTTGGTGATCAATTCATTTGCCGACGGCACGACTTCCGACAGTAATGAACCGCTACTCAAAGGGGTGAATATTATCCCAAAGGGAGAAAAAATGAAAGGTCAGTTTTATCCGCTTTTGTTAGATTTAAAATGATTACATGTATAATTAAGCAAATTGGACTACTAAAAAACCATCAATATCCCATGAAATATTTATCAATATCATTTTTTTTCCTTTTTCTTTTTTTTAGTGCTCAGGCACAAAAACAAAAAGTAATTTTTGATTGCGACCTTGGCGGTGATATCGATGATGCATTTGCAGTAGCCCTATTGCTGTGCAGCCAGGACGATATTGAAATCATTGGATTTTGTATGGATCATGGCAATACTCCCGGCAGGGCCAAAGTTGCTGCAAAAATGCTTTATGTAACCGGATTTGAGCATATCCCAATATTTGTTGGAAGGCATACACCCACCGTGGTAGGCACAGATTCTGACCTGGAAGGGGCATCTATCCAGTTTATGTGGGCTGAGGATTTTGACTTATTAAAGCCGCAAAAAAAACCAGCCGTAGATTTTATTATTGAGCAGCTCAATCAAAATCCTGGGGAAATTATACTTTTCACAGTTGGGCCTGTCGACAATATTGCAGATGTAGTGGATAAAGATCCAGAAGCACTCAAAAAAGCGAAGCAAGTAATTTCTATGTTTGGATCTATAAAAGTTGGCTATGGAGGAGGTGCAATAAGCCCTGAGTGGAATGTCGCAGGTAGTATTGAAGCAGCTCAAAAATTTATGCGTTCAGGAGCAAATATCACACTTGCTCCGCTTGACATCACAGATCATGTGATTCTTACCGACAATTACTTGAATGCCGTTACCATGCGCAATACACCATTAACTGATGCACTTAGCGCACTTTACGCTTTATGGTATCAGCATGCCGATTGGGCAATCCAACCAAAAATGTTTGATGGAGTGGCGGTAGGTATGTTACTTTGGCCTGAAATGTTTGAAACGAGTCGGGCATATGTTTATGTCGATGATCTGGGATATACCAGAATCGATGCCAGCAAAGCACCAAATTGCACCATCGGGATGAAAATTGACACTGATGCCTTCATTCAAAAGATGAGTAGAAAGCTCATTGAACAAAATTTCCATAGATAATCTTAGTATCTATTTTGCACCCATTCCAGGAATACCCTTGTTCTAAAATAGGGATCGACTCAAGCGAGAAGTTAATTATTAATGTTCAAGTATATGTAGTTTAATTTACCAACATGGCAATTTGATCCGAAGTCAATTCAACATCTGGATCAAATTGAGAATTTGATATATATTTTTTCAAACTATACAAGAGTTGTTGTGCCTCTGGGCGATTGGTCAAATTTGTTTCCAGATCAATTCCTGAAATTAACAATTTTCCTTTACCCACTTTTGCTTCAAAAATCAAAGCTAATGGCCGGTTGCTAAACCAGTCGTCGATCACACGAACAATAGGCTTTAAATCAGATGGAAAATTGCTGATGTCTATTGCTCCTGAATGACTCATCGCATCCCACCATTGCCAGTTGCTATGAAATTCTGTCGGGAACGCAGATAATGCCGGATGATTGGGATTACACAATATACCCAAGGTATGCGGAGCTTGTCCATTGGTCCAGGCGGTATTCCAAAAAATACTGGAAAAACCAATTTGAACATCTCCACCCATAATTGGACTGAGTGTTCCTTTTTTAAGATTAAACAAGACCCTTCCTCCATTCTTTAGGTAATCCATGGTTTTATTATCGATATTTTGCGTTACCACCATCGAGGATTGATATTCCATTTTACTTTTCTCCTTTGGATAAACCCAAAAATCCCAACTATTTGTAAAATTCTCAATATCAACTTTCAGCGTCAATTTTTGGGGACTATCAAACTCATGAAGAGGGAAAGTTATATCTCCTAAATCAAAGCCATTCCCTATAGGGATTTCAGCATTCGATAATTCACCAGATATAATAATTCCATCAGCCGAATCCAAAATTTGCCATTTTGGTGTGCAATTCTCCAGTGGACTGGGACCAAAATGAGCCACTTCTATTGAAGCATTAAAGGATTCATTATTGGTGAATATACGTTTTCCCAATCGTGCCAAAGGAACGGTGCTATTACAAAAATGTCTGTATTCTTCTGGTGTGATGTATCCTTTTTCATCCCAAAAGGCATCCAGCACCCCTACCAGGGCAGTCCCTTGTCCCGGGAAATCATGTAAATCAAGTAATTGGAATCCACCAAATCCAGGTGTTCGCAATGCTGCTTCAATATCAGCCTTATAGCAAAGAGCTTGTAGCTTACCGGAAGCCAGCAAAAAACTATCAGCTAAATAACCTATTCCTTCGTCGTTTAATGATTCCTGGAAAATCTCAAAGTTGCGGGCACGCATGACTCCATCATATTTTGAGATTTCCTGAAAGTTTGGATAAACGCACCATTGACCAATTTCATGGCTAATAACCGGTTTTGTAAATGGTTCGATATAATCAGACCAGTCAAAATTTGTTTGTGGTGGACTGGCATTGATTATACTGTTCAACCCTTCACCCCATCGTTGGATTCGAGGAATTGGATCACTCATGTAATCATTGGCTTCGAGATTTGGCCATCCTGATGCAGAGGTATAAATCCTTCTTGGATCTTTGCTTTTCCAAAAATTTACAAAATCCGTCAAAAACTGGATATAATTCTTACCTCCCGGCTCATTACCATAAGCCAACATGCAAAACGAAGGATGATTTCCATAGCCGCTTATCATTCGTTCACTTTCTGCATAAATATACAGGTCTATCGGTTTCCCGTCGCCTAATGTTGTGGAACTATTGGCCCATGAGGAAACTTCCAATTGCAAATAAAATCCAACCTGATCCGCAGCGGTAAATGCCGCTTCCGGGGGACACCACGAGTGAAAACGCATGTGGTTTAAACCATGGGCCTGACAAATTTTAAAAATACGTGCCCAGGAAGCCACATCCGTTGGCGGGTATCCTGTTTTAGGGAAAATGGCGCACTCCAATGTGCCGCGTAAAAATACCGGACGATTGTTGATTTCTATTTGTTTCCCTTCAACCTCAAAAGA